>DASYRI010000041.1:0-5703 GCA_036004545.1 Gemmatimonadales bacterium | reverse complement strand
CTCCTCCACCTCGTTGGCGAAGAGCTGCTCCGGCTGCACCCGGGTGCGCCGCCCGTCCAGGAAAAGGTTGGCCCGGTGGCCCCGGATGACGGTCGGCAGCCCCTCCTGGTTCGAGGTGGAGCCGGCCACGACCATGGTGTGCTCGTTCTCGAACTCGACGTTGAGGTTCACCTGGTCGTGGTTCTCCATCCTCTTGTCCACATAATGGCCGCCCGAGGCCACCACCCGGGTGGGCCAGCCGAGTCCGATGGCGTACACCAGCGGGGTCATCTTGTGGACCAGGAGGTCGCCGATGATGCCGGTGCTCCACTTCCGGTAGCGGCGCCAGCGCGCGTACACCTCGGGATTCCACGGCTCCCGGGGCATCGGCCCGCACCAGGCGTCCCAGTCGAGGTTGACCCCAGGCTGCCACTGGGGATCGATCTCGTAGTACAGCCACTCGCCGTCCTTGGAGTTCCGGCAGTAGCTGGTCTGGCTCCAGACCGGCTTTCCGATCACTCCCTCCTCGATGATCCGCCTGGCTTCGACGGTGCTCGGGCTCACCACGAACTGGGTGCCGATGTTGACGATGATCTCGGGGTGAGCGTTCGCCTCGTCGAGGAGTCGGAAGGCGTCCCGGAGGAAGCGGGTCATCGGCTTCTCGCAGTAGACGTCCTTCCCGGCCCGGATTGCCTCGATGGCCATCTGGGAATGCCAGTGCTCCGGCGAAGCGATCAACACTCCCTGGACGTCCTTCCGCGCGAGCAGCTCGGTGTACTTCGTGTAGGTAGCGCAGC
Source organism: Gemmatimonadales bacterium (assembly GCA_036004545.1). Classification (GTDB taxonomy): domain Bacteria; phylum Gemmatimonadota; class Gemmatimonadetes; order Gemmatimonadales; family GWC2-71-9; genus JABFSM01. The sequence continues at coordinate 4,927 of DASYRI010000041.1, read as the reverse complement.
TCGCTGTGGCCGTCCCCGTCCCGGTCCCCGCTCCCGTTCCGGTTCCCGCTCCCGCGACCTGGGCCTCGTCCACCTTCTTCCTGGCGGCCTCGAGCCGGGGCTGGCACACGTCGGCGAGCGCCACGATCTCGACGTTCATCCGCCCGTCCTTCCGGGCGGCGAGGAACGACTCGATGTGGCCGGTGCCCATGCCGCCGGTGCCGATGACGCCGATGCGGACGGGATCGTCGGGAGAGAGACGGAAAGACGGAAGGACGGAAGGACGGAAGGACGGTGTCGCAGCGAGATCGGGCGCGAGTGGAGGCATCGCTCCCGCCGACGCGGCCAGGGCTGCGGTGGTCTTGAGGAACTCGCGGCGGTCGCTCATTACGCGCCGGCCTTGATCTCGTTCCGGATCCGCTCCAGCAGGGCCTTGGTCTTCGCGACTCCCTCCCGCTCGCCCAGCCGGTCGCCCTCGTACTCGATGCCGATCCAGGAGTGGAAGCCGGCGCCGGTCACGATCTTCAGCATCCGGCGGTAGTCGATCTTCGTCTCGTCGCCCCGCTCGTCGAAGTCGTACGACTTGGCGCTCACCGCCTTGGCGTAGGGCATCATGTCGGTTACGCCCTGGTAGCGGTCGTACTCGTAGAAGTTGCCGAAGTCGGGGAGGGTGCCGCAGCGGGGGTGATTCACCAGCTTCATCACCCCGGCGAGCCAGTCGCCGTGGGAGGAGAGCCCGCCGTGGTTCTCGACGATGACGTTGATGTCGCGGCCGGCCCCGTATTCGGTGAGCTTCCGGAGCCCGTCGGCGGCGAGCTTCTGCTGCTCCTCGAAGCTTCCCTCGCTCGCGGCGTTGACCCGGATGGTGATGCAGCCCAGGGTCTTCGCGGCTTCGACCCACTTGTAGTGGTTCTCCACCGCCTGCTGGCGCGCGGCCGGATCGGGGTCGCCCAGGCGGCCCTCGCCGTCGCACATGATGAGGTGGTGGATCACGCCCTGATCCTTGGCCCGCCGGTTCATCTCGGCTAAATAACCCGCGTCCCCTGCTTTGTCCTTGAAGAAGCTGTTCACGAACTCGATGGCCCCGATGTCGAACTCGGTGCGGGCCACCTTGGCGAAGTCGAGGTGATCCATCTCCTTCGCCTGGAGCGCCTTGTGGAACGACCACTGGGCCAGCGAGATCCGGAACGGCTCCTCGGCGCCACCGGCGAGCTGCCCGAGCAGGGGATCGGCGAGCGCGGCGGTCGCGGCGGCGCCTGCGCTGCGGGCCAGGAAATCCCGCCGGGTGATCACGGCACCGCCGCGTAGCGCGGCGTCACACCCAGGTTATACCACATGAAAGCGTAGAGGTCGGCGGTCTCATCGAGCCGCTTCGACGTGCTCACCGCCCCGTGGCCCGAGCGGGTCTCGATCCGGATCAGCACCGGGTTGGGCCCCCGGTGATCCTCCTGGAGCGTGGCCGCGAACTTGAACGAGTGGGCCGGCACTACGCGGTCGTCGTGGTCCGCGGTGGTCACGAGCGTGGCGGGGTAGCTCACGCCCGGCTTCAGATTGTGGAGCGGCGAGTAGGAGAGCAGGTTCTTCACCTGGGTCGAGTCGTCGCTCGAGCCGAACTCCGCGGCCCAGTTCCACCCGATGGTGAACTTGTGGTAGCGGAGCATGTCCATCACGCCCACCGCCGGGAGCGCCACCTTGCAGAGGTCCGGCCGCTGGGTCATCACGGCGCCCACCAGGAGCCCGCCGTTCGAGCCGCCCTGGAGGGCGCAGCGCTCCTTCGAGGTGTACCGGTTCTGCTGGAGCCATTCCGCCGCCGCGATGAAGTCGTCGAAGACGTTCTGCTTCTTGAGCAGCATCCCCGCCCGGTGCCACGCCTCCCCGTACTCGCCGCCGCCCCGCAGGTTGGCGAGCGCGTACACTCCGTCCTGCTCCAGCAGGGAGACGAGCAGCGGGTTGAAGGCGGGCCCGGACGTGATGTTGAACCCGCCGTAGGCGTAGAGCAGGGTGGGGCGCTGGCCGTCGAGCGAAAGTCCCTTCCGGCTCACGATGAACATCGGGACCCGGGTGCCGTCCTTGCTGGGATAGAAGACCTGCCGGGTCTCGAACCGGTCGGGGTCGAAGGGGACCTGGGTCTTGCGGTAGAGGCTGGAGGCGCCCGTCGCGATGTCGTACTTGAAGGTGGTGGGCGGGTAGGTGAATGACGAGAAGGTGTAGAACGTTTCCCGGTTGTCGTTATGCCCGCCGAACCCGCCCACCCGGCCCAGCGTGGGGAGCGGGATCTCCCGCTCGAGCTTCCCGTCGAGGCTGTAGACGTAGACCTTGTGGGTCACGTCCTTCATATACACGGCGAAGAGCCGCCCGCCGGTCACTTGAGCGTTGTCGAGCGGCTCGGGCCTGGCCGGAAGGATGTCCCGCCAGCTGGTCTCTTCAGGGTGCGCCGGGTCTATCGCCACCACCCGCCAGGTGGGCGCGTTGTGGTTGGTCATCACCAGGAGCTTGTCGCCCACGCTCTCCAGGACGTTGTAGCTGTCCTTGAAGCCGGTGATGAGCGGGCGGAACCCCGTCTCGCCCTTGGAGAGATCCCGCACGTACACCGAGTTGCCGTCGTTCCCGCTCACGCTCCGGTCCGAGACGTCCAGCACCAGGAACCGCTCGTCGTCGGTGACGCTCACGGTGTGGAACCGCTTGGGGTGGGCCGGGTCCTCGAAGACGAGCTGGTCGTCCGACTGCGGCGCGCCGAGCTTGTGGTAGTACACCCGATGGTTCTCGTTGGAGCCGGAGAGCGCCTTGGTCGTGTCCGCCGGGGCGGGGTAGCCGCTGTAGAAGAAGCCGTCCTTGTACCAGGAGAGGCCCGACACCTTGACCCAGCGGAGCAGATCGGGGAGCTGCTTCCGGGTCGCCGTCTCCATGACGCGGTACTCCTGCCAGTCGGAGCCGCCGCTGGAGAGCCCGTAGCCGAGGTATTTCCCGTCCTTGGAGAGCACCGCGGCGCCGAGCCGCACGGTGCCGTCGCTGGAGAGCGCGTTGGGATCGATCAGCACCTCGGGCGTCCCGTCGAGCCCGGTCTGGACGTAGAGTACCGGCTGGTTCTGGAGCCCGTCGTTCTTGGTGAAGAGGTAGTACGGCCCGGTACGGGAGGGCGCACCGTAGCGGGGGTAGTTGTAGAGCTGCTCCAGGCGGGTGCGGAGCGGGGCGCGGAAGGGAATCTTCTCGAGGTAGCCGAAGGTGACCGCGTTCTCCTGCCTGACCCAGTCGCGCACCGCGGATGCGGTGTCGTCCTCGAGCCAGCGGTATGGGTCGGCGACCTTGATGCCGAAGTAGGTGTCCACGTGGTCCACCCTGGCGGTCTTCGGATAGACCGGCCCTGCCGACTGGGCGGCGGCGGCCCCCGGCCGCGCGGTGGCCGCCGCTACACCCAGGAGGGCTACGAGCGCAGCGGCGGGCGCGAACGCCTGCAGGCTGGGGAGCGGGAGGCGGGCGGCGCGGCCGGCGGGGGCGACGCGGGCACGGGCGAAACGGGTGCTCGAGAGGGGCGCGAGTCGGGGCATCGGAATCTCTCCAGCGGGCGAGCGGTGGCGGGAGGAGCTTCCGGCCAAGCTACCCGCGGCGGCACATTCCCGCCACCTGCCCGCGGACCTCAAGACGGCGGGTCACCCGGGGGCCACTCGGCGCCGGCCGGGCGGCGAACCGGAGGGTGGCCGGTGTCCCTTCCGGGCCCGAACGACCGTTGGTAGAATCACGCGGGAGAGGCTGCATGCCGGTTGGAACGATCGTCTGCGGGTGCGACGACAAGTATGCCATGCCGCTGGCCGTCATGCTCCGGTCTCTGGCAGAAAGCCGACGGCAAGCTACCAGGCAGCCCGTCGTGATTATCGACGGGGGCATGTCGGGGAAGAGCCAGGATCGGTTGTGGGCATCCATCCGGGACACACCCCTGGATGCCAGGCTCGTGAAACCTGAGTTGGCCAGGGTGGAACCCCTCCGACGGGCGATGTGGTTCACCGCCGCCAACTATCTGCGCATTCTCATCCCTGAGCTGGTCGGCCCGGAGGTCTCTTCGGCGCTCTATCTGGATTCAGACCTCCTGGTGCTCGACGACATCTCACCGCTCTGGAGCACCGACCTCGGAGACGCTCCGTTGGGAGCGGTGCAGGACGCAAATATTCCGACCGTGAGTGCCAAAGGGGGCCTCCTCAACTGGAGCACACTGCTCCTCAACCCGGAAGCGCCGTACTTCAACAGCGGCGTGATGCTGTTCAATCTCCCTCGATGGCGACGAGACAACCTGACACGCGCAACCCTGGAATACGCCGCGACCCACGGTCAGTTCCTGCGTCATGCCGACCAGGATGCCCTCAACGCCGTATTCTGCAGCCGGTGGATATCTCTGGAACCGACCTGGAATATCATGGCTCCGTGGTACTTCAACGGCGGCACCATGCCCCAGACCTTTGCGCTTGGCAATCCGACGCCGTCCATCCCCTTTACGAGACCCAAGATCCTTCACTTTGTCGGACCCGAGAAGCCCTGGCATCGGCGCGCCCAACCCCGGCAGCAACGCATGTTCATGGAGTTCCGACAGAAGACCGCCTGGGCTTCGACCCTCGCCAAGTTGTGGTCGAGGCGGCCCGCCTTCTGAGATCCCGGCCAGGGCCACCGGCAATCCCCCCGCCGCGCCCGCTCAGGCCCTGGCGCCGACGACCCGCTGGTACAGCGATTCCATTCGGTCCGTCACGTGGTCCCATGTGTGCCGGGCGACCGTCTTGGCGCGTCCCGCCTCGGCCATCGACGCGCGGAGCTCGCCGTTCGACAGGAGTGACACGATGGCCCGGGCGATGTCCTCCGCACTTTCGGGATCCGCGAGCAGGCCATCCCGGCCTTCGTCAATGACGCACTGGGTGGAGCCGATCCGCGCACCGATGACCGGCTTCCTGCACAGCCAGGCTTCGAG
>DASYRI010000040.1:0-3470 GCA_036004545.1 Gemmatimonadales bacterium | reverse complement strand
CGCGCCGCGCGGCCGCCATGGCCAAGACCAGCTGAGGCGGTCGGCGGCCTCGGCCGTCCCCAGCCTGTCTACCCCGGACCTCCGCGGTCGTCCGGGCCGGTTGACAGGGTCGCCGGCTCGGTCCTAAGGTGCCTTGCATGGTACATGGCACCCGGTCCTGGGAGGATCCCCAGGCCTTCGCCGTCCTCACCGACGGCGTCCAGAGCCAGGTCGCGGGCGCCCTCCGGCGCGCCATCGTGTCGGGACTCCTCCAGCCGGGCGAGGCGCTGTCGGAGACCGTCCTCGCCCGCCGGTTCGGGGTCAGCCGCACCCCGGTGCGGGAGGCGCTCAAGCAGCTCGAGCGGGAGCGCCTGGTCGCGATCGTCCCGCGCGTCGGCACCTACGTGCGCAAGGCCACCGCCGACGAGGTGCTCGATGCCCTCGTCGTCAAGGAGGCGCTGGAGGGCGCGGCGGCCCGGCTGCTCGCGCAGCGGCCCCAGGCCCCCGAGATCGCCGAGCTCGGCCGGGTGACCCGCGACCTGGAGCAGGCGGCCGCGGGCGGGGACCTGCCGCGCGTCGTGGAAGCCAACCAGCGCTTCCACGAGCTGATCCACCGCGGCTCGGCCAGCGCCAAGCTCCAGTTCCACCTGGAGCTGCTCCTCAACGAGTTCCGGGGTCCCTACCAGCGCCTGGTCTCGCTCACGCTCAGCCGCCCCGCGCGGCTCCGCCGGATGCTGGAAGAGCACCGGCGCATCGTGGCCGCCCTCGCGGCCCACGACCCCGCGGAGGCCGAGCGCGCGATGCGCGCGCACGTGCGGGCGGGCCGGGAGGAGCTCCGCCGGGTGCACCTGGCCGACGGGGACGGCGCGCCGACGCCGGCCGCGGAGGCAAACCCACCGGGCAAGCGTGCCCCGGCCCGGAATCCCGAGAGGGCCTGAGTCCATGCCGGCTCGCTGCCTCATCGACTGGCACTCGCACGTGTGGCTCCGCGAGCACTTCACGGCCGACCAGGCCACCGAGATGCAGGACAAGGTCGGCGCGCTCGAGGCCTCGCCCGCGACCCATCGCCGGGCGATGGAGGGCGTGGATCGATACGTGATCATCGGCATTCAGTGGGGCGAGCCGCACGGCCCCAACGTCCCGAACGACTTCGTGGCCGAGCAGGTCGCCGGGTCGGGAGGCCGCGCGATCGGATTCGCGTCGGTGAGTCCCCGGCAGGCGGGCGCCGACAAGGAATTCGAGCGGGCGATCCGGGAGCTGGGCCTCCGGGGACTCAAGCTCTCGCCGGCCTACCAGGGCTTCGATCCCCGGATGCCCGAGGCGTGGCGGCTCTACGAGCTGGCCAACGACTGGCGCGTCCCGGTCATGTTCCACGCCGGCGGGGCCTACCCGGCGTCGGCGTCGCTGGAGACCGCGAACCCGGTGCTCCTCGATCCGGTGGCCCGCGCCTTTCCCGCCCTGCCGATCATCGTGGCCCATCTGGGGCAGCCGTGGATGGCCGAGACGGTCATGCTGATGCGGAAGAACCCGAACGTCTTCGCCGACCTGTCGGCGCGCTACCATCGCCCCTGGCAGCTCTACAACGGGCTGATCCTGGCCCTGGAGTACAAGGTCGAGGGGAAGCTCCTCTTCGGGACCGATTTTCCGGTGGCCACCCCGGTGGAGGCGATCGAGCAGTTCCGCGGCTTGAACCGGATGGTCGAGGGAACCAATCTGCCCCGGATCCCGGAGCGCGTCATCGAGGCGGTCCTCTACGAGCGGCCGTTCGAGCTGCTCGGCCTGCCGGCGCCGTCCGGCGGAAAGGGAGGAAACGGACGACGATGAAGTTCGACTACTTCGTGACCCACACCCGCGGCGACGCCGCCGAGCCGTTCGAGCAGCTCTATGCCGACGGCCTCGAACAGGTCCGGCTGTGCGAGCAGATGGGGATCGACACCATCTGGTTCCCGGAACACCAGTTCACCAACCAGCTCTGCTCGCCGGCCCCGCTCCTCAACGTGGTGGACGCCGCCCATCGCACCCGGCGCGCCCGCCTCGGCACCGCGGTCATCATCACGCCGTACTACGACCCGCTCCTGGTCGCCGCCGAGGTCGCCCTGGCCGACCAGCTCACCCGGGGGCGCCTCGAGGTCGGGTTCGGGCGCGGCGGCTTCAAGTACGAGTACGAGCGCCTCGGGATGACGGAGCCGCTGGCCGCCGCCCGCCAGCAGGAGGCGCTGGAGGTCATCCTGCGGGCGTGGACCGAGACCGACTTCGCGTACGCGGGGACCCACTTCAAGTTTCCCGAGGTGACCGTGATCCCGCGGCCGTTCCAGCGACCGTGCCCCCCGACCTGGATCGCCGCCCGCACGCCGGACAGCATGCGCTTCGCCGCCGAGCACGGGATCGGCGTCATGATGGCGCCCCAGCGCCAGCCGATCAGCCGGCTCCAGGGGCAGATGCGGCTCCTCGACGCGATCTGCGAGGACCTGGGGGTGGCGCGGCCGCCGGTGCGCATGACGCGGGAGATCTGGGTCACGAGCAACCCGGCCGAGACCCGGCGGGTCGCCGAGCTGCTGCAGGAATACCACACCGTGCAGTGGAACCTCCACCAGAACGCTTCGCCGACCGTGGACGGCTTCACCGAGGCGACGCCGCTGCCGAAGGGATATGACATCTCCCCCGAAGAGCTGATCGCCCGCGGCGTGATGGGGGACCCCGAGCACTGCGTCGAGCGGCTCCGCCAGTACGAGGCGCTGGGCGCCGACTCGTTCATCCTCACCTTCGACTGGGGGCAGCCGCAGCGGGACATCATCCGGTCGATGGAGCTCTTTGCCGAGCGGGTGATGCCGCACTTCGCCGGCGACCGGCCGGCGGCGCGGCCCGTCCCGGATCCGCACGGCCGGAGTCGGACCGCCGTCCGCGAGCCCGTGCTGATCGACGTCGGGGGGCTGGCCGGGGATTGGATGGCGTGGGAAGCCGATGAGTGGCTCGGGCAGTTCGAGCGCGCGTGGGCCGGCGAGCGCCGCCGGAGCTACATCTTCGACTTCGCGACCGCGCCCAAGGTGCGGGCCCACGCCGACGGCTCGGTGGACGTCCAGGGGCTCCTGCGGCTCATTTCGGACGTCGGGTGCCCCGAGTGCGGCCGCCCGGTCATCGCGCTGTACCGGCGCCGGGAGGGGGAAGACCGCGCGGCGATCGCGCGGCACCTGAGCGAGCGCATGCGAGAGCTCGGGTGGCACGAGCGACACACCAACCGCCGAGCCAGGGGACGGTGACGACCATGGCGACGCTGGACGAGTACCGAGCCAAGGGACAGGCGCTCCGCCAGCGCGTCTTCGGCGCGCCGGCGCCGGGGGCGAAGAGCCCGACCCAGGAGCTGGCGCCCGATCTCGGCCGGATCAGCGACGAGGTCCTGTTCGGCCAGATCTGGAGCCGCCCCGGCCTCGAGCTGCCGCACCGGAGCATGATCACCATCGCGGCCCTCACCGCCTTGGGGCGGGAGCCGGAGC
>DASYRI010000039.1:0-46374 GCA_036004545.1 Gemmatimonadales bacterium | reverse complement strand
CCCCCACGCCGGCAGGTCATCGGAGCTTCCCCCATTGCGGCACCGAGTCCACCTGTCGGTCTCCTGCCCGGCGGGTGGAGAGCTCGCGGCCTTGCGGGTCACCGGGAACCGCTTGGCCCGGACGAATATACGCCCCGCGGCACTGCACCTGAGGTTCGCGGCCCAGCGTGCCGACACCACCGCGGCGCTCCAGATGGCCTGGCGCGGCGGGCCGCGGAGCGGGGGAATCTCGAGGCCCCGAAGGAGCGCGCGAAGCTGGCCAGTTGGGCCAGCTCCCTAGCTCCCCAGCTCCCTAGCTCCTCAGCTCCCTGGCTCCCTGGTCCACCGTCCAGATCAATGCCCAGCCGACGGCGATCGCGACCAGCTCCCGGAGCCGGCTGAGCAGTGCGGCCGCGAGGCCCAGCGCGGGGGTGATGCCGAGCCAGCCGAACATGAGGTAGAGCGCGCCTTCCTTGGCGCCGAGCTCGAAGGGGAGAAAGACGAAGAGGTTCACCATCAGGGAGGAGAACGAGGCCACCACCATCGCCTTCCACGGGTTCACGCCCAGGCCCATCCCCCAGAGAATCACCCAGTACTCCGAGAGCGCGAAAAACCGCGCCACCATCTCGACGCCGAGCGCGGCATAGAAGCGGCGCGGCGCGCTGGTATAGATCGCGGTGACGTGGGCGTCCACCTCGTGGAACGCGGCCGTGCGGGGCTCCAGCCGGACGGCGAGCCGGCGGAGCAGAGGAATCCGCCGGAGCAGACCGAGCGCGTGGATGGCGAGCCCCTCGCGGTGGCGCGAGAGGAGGAACGTGACCAGGAGCACGAGGACCGCCCCGACGCTCAGGAGGACCCCGGCGACCGGCGCGGTGTGGGGGAGCAGGACGGCGGCCGGCACGAGGGCCGCCAGGAAGGCGATGCCGTGGGCCAGCGCGTGCAGCAGCCGGAAGGCGACGACCGACCCCATGGCGCGGGCCCGGCCCAGCGCGGGCGTCGCGGCGAGCACCTTGAGCGGCTCTCCCCCCATGCTGAGGAGCGGCGTCGAGTAGTTCACCGCGAAGGTGACCAGCGTCATGACGAACGCCCGCGGGAGCGGGATCGGCTTCCCCCCCTCGGAGGTGAGCATGCGCCAGGCGATCGCGTTGAGGAGATAGACCAGGGTCCAGAGCGGGATGAGCGCGGCGACGACCCAGGCGGAGGCGCGGAGCCCCGCGATGAGAACCCGCGGTCCGCTCTTCCACACCAGCAGCGTCACCAGCCCGGCGCCGACCAGGAACAGGACGAGCCGGGTGGTGCGGCTCACTCAGATCGCCACGCGGCACCCGCTGGCGTGGGCGCCGTACGCCGCCTCCAGCACTCGGGTCACCCGGGCAATGTCCTCCAGGGAAGTGGCGGCGTCACCCAGCTCGATCCGGTCGGCAAACTGGTGGAACAGGCGCGCGAACCAGCCGGCGTAGCTCGCCTTGTCGAGCTCGGCGGAGAAGTCCTTCTCGAGCGGCCCGTGGCGTCCGCTGAGGCGGAGCCGCCCGCCGGACCACTCGATGCTGCCGTCGCTGCCGGTGAACCGGATCCGAGTGGCGCGGCGATCCGCCGCCCAGGTGAGGAAGAGCACTCCCACCCGGTCCTCGTACTCGAGCAGCAGCTGGGCGGTGTCCTCCACGTCGTAGCTCCGGTGCCGGAGCCGCCCGGCCCACGCCTGGACCGTGCGGGGCATGCCCGCGACGTCGAGCAACTGATAGATAAGATGGGTCCCGTGGTCAAGGAGGACGCCGCCCAGTGCTACGGCGCGGCTGCCGCGCCACGGCCGCGCCGGGTGGCCGGCACCCGCGTCGGCCGCCAGGCGGTCCACCTGGAACTCGGCCAGGTGCCAGCGCCCGATGGCGCCGCCGTCGAGCCAGGCGCGAAGCTGCTGCCAGGCGGGATTGTGGCGGTGCTGGTGACAGGCCATCACCACCCGGCCGCGGGCCGCGGCGCGGATCCGGCGGACGTCGCTGGAATCGAGCGCGACGGGCTTTTCGCAGAGGACGTGGTAGCCCGACTCGAGGCCCCAGAGCGTGAGCTCGAGATGGCTCGCGGTCGGCGTGCAGACGTCAATGAAGTCAACCGGCCCGAGCTCGGCGATCCGCTCCCGCCGGTCGAGGTGGGGGAGTCCGGGCACCCCGCGCGCATCGCCGCCGGGGTCCACGGTGCCCACGAGACGGAGCCGCTCGGCGACCCCCGCGCCCCCGAGAAAGGCCGGCAGGTGCGCCTGGCGCGCCACGCCCCCCAGCCCGAGGAGCACGCCGCGCCGCTCGCCCATCAGAGTCCGGCCACCGCGAGGTCGGGCTCGGCGAAGCGCGCCCGGGAGAGCTCCGCGGCGGTGCGCTCGTGCGAGATGAGCACCCACGCAAGGGCCAGATTGAGCGGCCCGAGCGTCAGCCAGAAGAACCCGGCGGGCCATCCGGGCAGCGCGGTCACCGCGAGCAGCAGGAAGCGGACGTTCTGAGCGATGAGGGCACAGCGCGCCAGGGGACCCGCCTGGCGCTCCTTCCATTCGCGGGCGAGACCCGGGGGCGCCGCGTGCTTCCTCAAGGCGCGCACCAGCCCGGCGGAGCCCGGACACCAGGCCGCCTGCCGCGCGACGTAGCCCGTGTACACCGCGAGCTCGAGCCGGGCGAGCCGGGAGAGAGGGCGCTCGGTCCCCAGGTCTTCCACCAGGTCGAGCTCGCCGCCTTCCCCGGCGACGAAGAGATAGACCTGGCGGAGGAAATCGGCGACCGCGGCCTGGACCGAGTGGCTGTAGCCGGCGGCGACGGCCAGCGCGACGGCGGCGGCTGGCGCCATCGCGTGGCTCAGCAGGAGCCGCGCGATCAGGTGGACGTACAGATTGACGAAGCGCAGGTTGTCGGAGATCCCGTCGAGGATCCGTCCGAACCGGGTGGAGCCGCCCCGGAGCCGCGCCAGCTGGCCGTCGGCGCTGTCGAGGATGTCCGAGACGAGGAAGAGCAGGAGGCCGAGGCCGTTGAGGACCGGGCTCCGGTAGAGGAAGAGATGCCCCGCCAGGAGCCCGACCAGCAGCGCCGCGACAGTGACCTGGTCCGCGCTGACGCCGAGCGGCGCGAGCCGCGCGACGAGGCGGATCCCGAGCGGGCGGAAGAAGTGGAGGTCCGCCCACTCCTCCACCACCGGGCCCTTATGCGCGAGCTCGCTCGGCTGCGTCACGCAGCACCTCCTCCATCGCCGCCAGCGCCTCGAGCGCCTGCTCCTCCGTGATCACCAGCGGCGGATTGATGCGGACTTCGGGATTGTAGATCATCGCGACGACGCCGCGCGCCAGGCAGGCGTCGAAGATCGCGCGGGCGGCCGCCCGGTCGAGGAGCTCGGTGGTGCCGGGCTTGACGAGGTCCATGCCGAGCAGGAGCCCCCGGCCCCGCACCTCGCGCACGATGGGGATCTCCCGCTCCCAGCGGCGCATCTCCTCGAGCATCCGCTCGCCCAGGACCCGGCTGTGCTCCACCAGGCCCTCGTCGCGGATGATGCGGATCGCGGCCAGCGCCGCGGCCGAGGCGAGCGGGTTCCCGCCGTAGCTCGAGGAGCTGCCGCTCGGATTGGCCCACGGGCTGGCGAAGGCGACGGCCTCCCGCGCGACGACGCCGCTGATCGGGAAGCCGCCGCCGAAGCCCTTGCCGATGGTCAGGATGTCGGGGACCACGCCGTCGTGCTCCACCGCGAACATCCGCCCGGTGCGGCCGAAGCCGGTGATCATCTCGTCGCAGACGAGGAGCGCGCCGAGCCGGTCGGCCAGGGCGCGAAGGCGCCGGAGATAACCCGGCGGCGGCACCACGTTGCCGGCGGTGCCCTGGATCGGCTCCACCACGATGGCGGCAAGGTCGTTGGCGGTCTCCTGCGCGACCTTTTGCTCCAGGAACTCCACGCAGCGCCACCCGCAGCTCCCGAACTCGAGTCCGAAGGCGCAGCGGCTGCAGTGGGCGTACGGCGCGGCGTATGCGCCCGGCGCGAAGGGGCCGAGTCCGTGCTTGAAGCTCCCGCCGAGCAGGGGGAGCACGCCGCCGGTTTTGCCGTGGAAGCCGCCCCAGAAGCCGAGCACCTCGCGCCTGCCGGTGACCGAGCGGGCCAGCCGGATCGCCGATTCGACCGCCTCGGCCCCGCTCGAATAGAGCTGGGTCCGGGTGAGATCGCCCGGCGTCACCTCCGCGATGAGCCGCACCAGTTCGGCCCGGCTCGCGGAGGTGAAGCTCCCGACGTGGAGCTTCGCCACCTGGTCCTGGATGGCCCTGACGTAGCGGGGATGGCCGTAGCCCACGCTCGCCACGCCCACGCCGGCGAGCAGGTCCACGTAACGGTTGCCGTCCACATCCCAGAGCACGGCGCCCAGGCCGCGCTCGAAGGAGAGCCGGCTGAACAGCGCCACCGACTGGGTGCCCGGGGCGAGAAAGCGGGCCTCCTCCGCGAACAGCGCGGCGGAGCGGAGCCCCGGCAGGGTGAGCCGAACGGCGAGATCGGTCACCGGAGCGCTCGCCGCGGCCGGGCCGCGTGGACACGACCCGCGATCGCCTGCGCCGCGAGCCGGCGGATCGGCGCGAAGCTGGGCCAGTCGTTGAGATCAATGAGGACGGGGCGGTCCGGCGCCGCGAGCACGATGTCGCCGCCGAAGATGTCGAGCCGGAGCCGGGCGGCGGCGCAGAAGGCGAGCGCCCGAAGCCCGGCGGGATCCGCGAGCTCCGGGGAGATCGGCCCGCCGGTCTCCGCGAGGTAGGCGTGGAAGAGGGCGCCGCCGGCCACGCCGTAAAACTTGACCACCGGCCCCGGCACGTGCTCCTGGACCGCGGCCAGCGGGATGCCCCGGGCCGCGAACTCCGCCAGCGCGCCCCCGAGCTCCCGCGGCTCGACCCGCACCACGTCCTCGGGCCGCTCCGCGTGCACCCCGCCGCGCTTGAGCCAGAGCGGGCCCGGGCCCAGGCCAAGGAGCGCGTCGCACGCCGCCGGCGGGAGCGGCGGGTCGGTCGAAACCAGCACCGTCCGCGGGAAGGCGATCCCGCTCCCCGCCAGGGCCGGCACCAGCCGGTGGCGATGGCAGCCTAACACGCTGGACGGCCGGTTGAAGAAGCGGGCGCCCAGCGCCTCGTGCTCGAGCAGCGCCTCCGACGCGGCGGGCCCCTGGCACATGTTGAGGTACACGTCGGCGGGCGGGAGCGGGCCCGTGGCGGCGGCGTGCTCGTCGAGCCGGCGCGCCGACCAGCCCAGCGCCACCAGCTCGGCCACGGCCGCGCCGAGGATCTCGCGGTCGTTCTCCGCATGCTGCAGCGGCGAATACGCCGGGTTCCGGGAGATGGCGACGAGGCGGGGGCGCGGCGTCATGCGACCCCATCGGGGTTTCCCGCGCCGAGCCACGCCGCCGCGAGCGCGAGATCGGTTCCCCGGTCGAGATCCACGATCCGCTCCACCTCGGCGGTCTCGACCCGGTAGCCGTGCTCCACCAGCCAGCCGAGGAAGCCGCGCATCCGCGCGATGCCGAGCCGGAGGACCCGGGGCGCGAGCTCGCGGATGCCGCTGCTCAGGAAATACACTCCCCCGGTGACCAGCCGCGGCTCGGCCGGCGCGTCGCGAAAGGCGGCCACCGACCCGTCGCGTCGCCGGAGGACGTAGAGGGGCCGCTCATCCTCCACGTAGGGCGTCACGGCGATGCAGACGTCGGCGCCCTCCCGGAGCGCGGCATCGGCGCGGGCGAACAGACGCTGCCAGTCGTCGTCGCGCATCACCGAGTCCACCATGGTGCAGACCAGCGGGCCGGGCGGCACCGCGCCCAGGCCCAGCGCCAGCGTGTGCAGCGAGGACGGCGTCTCGCAGGCGAGGAGCCGCACCCCGGCCGCGTGCGCCGCGCGGAGTCCCGGCACCGGATACGCGAGCGCCGCCCGGCGCACCGCGGCGGTGATGGTCTCGCAGCCGAGCGCGCGGAGCGTGTCCACCTGGCGGAGGACCAGCGGCCGGCCGCCCACCTCGACAAACGGCTTCGGCACCAGGACGCCGTCGGCGCGGAGCCGGGACCCCTTTCCGCCGGCGAGGATCAGGGCGTGCATCGCTCAGTCCAGCACGGCGGGAAGCTCGGTGAGCGAGCCGATCCGCCGGTCGGGCCTGAGCCCGGCGGGCAGCGGCCGCTCCGCCGGCGCGAGCCAGCAGGTGGAGCAGCCGAGCGCGGCGGCGGCGGCGATGTCGGCGGCCGGATTGTCTCCTACCATCCAGCATTCCTTCGCGCCCCGGCCGAACGCGGTGAAGGCCACCCGGAACAGGCGCGCATCGGGCTTTCGCAGACCGACCACCGCGGAATCGAGCACCACGTCGAAGCAGTCGAGCAGCCCCAGCTCTTCGAGACAGGGGCGAAGGTTGCCGGTGAAGTTGGAGATCACGCCGAGCGGCCGGGTGCGCTTGAGCTCCCGCAGCACCGGGAGGTTTCGCGCCGCCGTAACCCGCACCGCACCCAGGAATCCGGCCGCCCACGCCCGCGCGTCGACGGCACGCCCGTCCGCCAGCAGCGGGCGGAGCAATTCGATCTGCCGCTCGACCATCGCGCTGAGCCCGAGGGCCGCGATGCCCGGCGTGAGGGCAAGCCGGCGGTCGGACTCCCCGAAGCCGTCGTCGAACGCCGCGGGCGCCGCGCGTCCTCCCGCGGCACGATAGCCCCGATACATCCGCTCGCCCCAGGGCTCACCGTCGGCATCGAGCGTCCCACCGAAGTCGAACAACACCGGTCCCGGCATGGCGGTTCCGTTCCCTCCTCGCACGGGGCGGCGAAGCTGTCCGGGGCAAGCCCCGTGCCGCGGGTCCACCCGTAACGGCACGGGCCCCGCGGTATAATTGAGCCATGGCCATGGGTCTCCCCCGCCGCCTGGCGATCTTCGCCGCCCTGGTCTCGGCGGCGCTGGTGCTGGGGGTGACGGAGCTTTCGCTCGCGCTCTCGGAGCGCTCCCGCCTCGACGACATCCGGCTCGAGGCGATGGCGATCGCCTCCACGCTGGCCGACTATCTCAACGGCGCGGCGCCCACCGGCGACCCGGACGCGCTCGATGACGCGCTCGGCACCTGGGCCGGGCTGCACTTGAGGCAGACCTCCGCCGCGGTGTTCGCCACCGATCGCGCCGGGCACCTGGCGCTCGCGGCCCGGACCGATTCGCTGGGAGAGCCCAGGCTCGCTCCGGAGGACCGGCAGGCGATCGTGCGGCGGGAGCAGGTGGTCTGGCAGGAGAGCGGCAAGCGGCCCGCGTGGCGGGTGGCCCAGCCGCTGGGCGACCGGCGGCGGGTCACCGGGCTGCTGAGCCTGCGCATGGATACCGCCCGTCTCTACGAGTGGGCCCGCAGCGAGCGGAAGCGGAGCTTCGAGCTCGCCACGATCGCGGCGATCCTGCTCGCGGCGGTGATCGCCGGGCTTACCGCGCGCTGGGTCGGCACCCCGCTCGAAGCGATGGGCACCGCGATGGCGGGCGCGTACGCCGGCGCACGGCACGCGCCTGCCGCGCCCGAGCTCGGCCCCAAGGAATTCCGGGCGCTGGCCCGTCGCTACAACGAGATGCGCTCGGCGCTCGCCGAGCGGGAGCGGGAGAGCGAGGCCCGGGCCGCGCTGCTCGCCCTGGAGGAGCGGGCCCGCGGCCTGGAGCGCCTGGCGCTGGTGGACGAGGCCTCGGCGAGTTTCGCGCACGAGATCGGGACCCCGCTCAACACCCTCAACGGCCACTTCCAGCTGCTCCGCGAAGACCTCCGCAGCCACGGCTCCGAAGACGCGGCCCGCCGGATTGACCTGGTCCTCGGCCAGGTCGAGCGGGTCGCGGGCATCGTGCGCGCCTGGCTCACCCGCGGCGCCTGGCCCCATCCCGCGTCCCGGCCGGTCGACTTGGGCGAGGTGGCGCGGCGGATGCTCGATTTCATGGAGCCCTCGCTCACCGCGGCGGGCGTCACCGCGTCGGTGGACGGCGCCGGCGGGCCGGCCGTCACCGCGGCGGCCGACCCGGATCTGGTGGAGCAGATCCTGCTCAACCTGATCAAGAACGCGATCGAGGCGGTCTCCCGGGGCGGCCACGTCAGCCTCGCGGCGGGCCGCGACGGCCGCACCAGCTGGATCATCCTCTCGGACAACGGCCCCGGCATGAGCGCCGAGATCAGGGAGCAGCTCTTCAACCCGTTCGCCACCACCAAGGGCTCGCTCGGCACCGGCCTGGGCCTTACCGTGAGCCGGCGCCTGGCGCGGGCGCTCGGGGGCGATCTGGCCCACGAGCCTTCGCCCTCCGGGACCCGCTGGCGGCTCACGCTGCCGTCGGCGGATGCGCGGGGATGACCGCCACCGCCGCGCCGGGCCGCCTGCTGCTGGTGGACGACGACGAGGAGGCCTGCCGGCTGCTCGGGGAAGTGCTCGCGCGCGAGGGCTACGGCGTGGTGCGCGCGCTCTCGGTCGAGGAGGCGCTCGCCGCGCTGGGGGGGCAGGGTCCCTTCGACGCGGTGCTCACCGATCTGCGGATGCCCGGCTCCAGCGGACTCGACCTGCTCCGGGCGGTCCGGAGCCGCGACCCGCGCGCGCTGGTGTTCGTGCTGACCGCCTTCGGCGACGCGACCGCGGCCGGCGAGGCGATCCGCGCCGGCGCGTACGATTTCATCTCGAAGCCGTACGATCTGCCGACGCTCCGGCGGGCCATCGCGCAGGCGCTGGAGCGCCGGCACCTCGCGCCCCCGCCCGCGCCCCCGGCGGCCACCGGTCCCGGCGCGGGCGCCCCGGTGATCGTGGGTCACAGCCCCGCGATCATCGAGGTGATGAAGACGGTGGCGCGGGTGGCGCCGAGCCAGGCCACCGTGCTCATCACCGGCGAGACCGGCACCGGCAAGGAGCTCATCGCGCGGGCCATTCACGGCTTCTCCGACCGGGCCCCGAACCACTTCGTCGCGGTCAACTGCTCCGCGCTCGCCGAGGGGGTGCTGGAGAGCGAGCTCTTCGGGCACGTGAAGGGCGCCTTCACCGGCGCCGCCGGCGCGCGGCCCGGGTTATTCCGGGAGGCCGACCGCGGCACCATCTTCCTCGACGAGGTGGGCGACGTCTCGGCCGCGCTCCAGGCCCGGCTCCTCCGGGTGCTGCAGGAGCGGGAGATCCAGCCGGTCGGATCGGACCTGCCGGTGCGGGTGGACGTGCGGGTGCTCGCCGCGACCCACCAGGACCTGGAGGCGCTGGTGGAGCGAGGCCGCTTCCGCGGCGATCTTCTCTACCGGCTCAAGGTCGTGACGGTGGAGCTGCCCCCGCTCCGCGACCGGCTGCAGGACCTGCCTCTCCTGGTCCACCACTTCCTCCGCCAGCTCGCCGCCAGCCACTCCCGCGAGCCGGTGGCTCTGGATCCCGAAGCGGAAGCGCTGCTGCTCGGCTATTCGTGGCCCGGCAACGTGCGCGAGCTGCAGAACGTGCTGGAGCGCGCGCTGGTCCTCGCGGCCCAGGGGGTCATCGGCCCGGAGCACCTTCCCGAGGACCTGCGCGAGGGCCACGCCCCCGCGTCCGCGTCCCCCACTGCCACCCCCGCGCCGGCAACGCCGCACGGGCAATCGCCGCTCCGCCCTCTCGCCGAGGTGGAGAAAGCCCACGTGCTGTGGGTCCTGCAGGCGATGAACGGCAACCGGGAAAAGGCGGCCCGGATCCTGGGGATTTCCCGGCGGACCCTGGTCCGGATGCTCCAACGCTGGGGCGAGCCGCCGGGCTGATCGGAGGGACAAATTGTCCCGGCCTGGTCAATCTGTCCCAGCCAGGCTGTCCTCCCGCCTCGCCGCCGGGCCGAGAATCGGCCCTGTCCCCGGGCTCCGGCCCGGCGGAATCGCCGGCCCGGCCGGGCATGGCGCTTGCCCTTCGCCCCGACGCGCTGTCCGCCGAGCCCCACAGCCACCCCCCGCGACCCGACGTCCATCGAGCGGGCTCGACCCAACAGGAGTGCTCCTGATGATCCGCAGCACCACGCTCTCCACGCTCGCGCTCGCCGCGCTCCTCACCGGCACGGCGGCGGCGCAGGCCCCGTCTTCGGCGCCAGTCAAGCGGGCACCGAAGCCGGCGGTGACCACCACGGCCCAGAGGGACACCACCAAGAAGGCGATGACGGCGGCCGCCAAGGACACGTCCAAGAAGGCCGCCACGTCCGCCAAGAAGAAGACCAGCAGCCGGAAGAAGAAGGCCGCGGTCAAGGACACCACGACGAAGAAGCCGGGCTGAGCCGGGCCGCGGGCGGCTGGAACGGGAACGCCCGGCCTCGCGGCCGGGCGTTTTTCGTGCTTGCGTCCTTGCGTCCTTGCGTCAGGAGGCCTTGCCGCCCCTGAGCGCCGCGTCAATCTCGGCCTGGGTGACCCGTCGCGGAAACGCCTGCCCCCGCTCGCTCCGGGTGGGCACCCGGACCGCGCTGACGTTCCCCTCTTCGGAAACTTCCACCACCGCCTGGACGATATCCTCGCCCTCGTGAGCACCCTGGCTCACCGTGATCACCAGCACCCAGCGGCCGGTCCCGCCCCATTGATTGCGGAGCGCGTACACGCCGGGGCGCCCGGCCTTCTCGAAGCTGAGCGGCACCGAGCGGCGCTGGCCGTTCACCAGGCCCTCGGCGGTGCCGGTGGGCTGGACCTGCATCGGCAGGCCGTGATGGAAGACATGGACCAGGAGATACGCGCCGCGGGTGGTCTGGTCCCACGGGTTGGCGGGGATCTCGATCGAGATCCACGGCGGCCCCTTGGCGAAGCCCGCGCTGGGGGCGACGGCGGTGACGAGCGCCGTCAGGGCGAGGACGGCGGGGAGGGAGCGGATCGGGGAGCGCATGGGTACCTCCGGAAGGGCGAAGGGATTCGCGTGGCGGCCGGGACGATCCGGCCCTTCCTGAGATGCCGCCCGCCGGGCGCGGGTTTGGAGCGGGTTACTGCTTGAGCACCCGGATGGCGCCTTTGAACGAGCGCACCGTCACCTGGGCGCCGCCGCCCGCCGTGGCGAACGTCCACGGGCTTCCGTCGCGGGGCTGGTGCTGCACGTTTCCCTTGGGGAAGAGGGTGGTCTCGATGGTTCCCTCGAAGGTCTGGAGCTCGAATTCCGCGGGAATCGCCGCGGGGAGCCGGAGGGTGACGTCGCCGGCGTGGGTCACCGCCTCGAGGGTGCCGCGGCCGTCCACGCCGCCTTCATAGGTGATGGCCCCGCTCACCGTCTCGAGGTGCGCGCGAGTGATCCGCGCACCCGTGGCGGTGATCGGGCCGCCGACGGTGGTGGCGAGCACGTCGCCCCGGGTGTCACGGAGGGTGACCGTGCCACGGCCGCCGGTGATCCGGGTGATCTCGATCGGCCCCCCCACCTCGAGGTCGCCGTCCATCGTCTCCGCCATCAGGAGCTTGAGCCCGCCGCCGGCCTTGATCGAGCCGCTCACCGAGGTGGCCTGCAGCTCGCCGGTGAGCCCGGTGGCCTCGATGCCGGCCGTGACGGACCGCACCGACACTCGCGCTCCCCGGGGCACCCGGATCTCGAGGGTCGAGCCGGGCCCTGCAACGGTCTCGTCCATCCGCTCCACCCCGAGCTTGGCGAACGCCCCCTTTCCACCGCCGAAAAACGAGGCGCCGGGGGCGAGCGCGCCGATGACCACGATCGAATCGCGCTCCCAGCCGATGACCCGAATCACCCCGGCGGTGTTGGTGATGCGGATCGAGACGTCCTGGGCCACCGCGAAGCGGCGCTCCACCTTCTGTTGCGCGGCGAGCGGGGCGGCAAGCAGGGGCGGCAGGAGAACGAGCGGAGAGAGGCGCATCAGCTCGCCGTGGAGAGGGCGGTGGCCCGCCGCAGGAAATCCAGCTTCTGCCGCCATGCGGCGACCACCAGCTGCGTGAGCGCCGCGTTCGCGGGGTCGCGCGCGAGGGCGCGCCGGGATTCGGCGAGGGCGCTGTCTATCGTGGCGAGGTTCCGGCGGATGATCGCGAGCGTCTCCGGAGCCAGGCGGGCCCGCGCCTTCTCCAGCGCGCCGGTCAGGTCGTCGCTCGCGGCGGAGTATTGAGCCTCGAGGGTGGTGAGGGAGACGGAAGGACGGAAAGCCGGAACGACCGAAGGAGCCCCGCCTCCCCCCCGGCGGAGCACCAGCGCCGTCACCCCCGAGCTCACCGCGATCAACAGCGCCGCCGCCGCCGCGAGCCACCACCCGGGCACCGCGATGCGCCCGGGCCCCGCCGCGCCGCGCCGGGCAAGCCGGGAGCGGATCGCGGGCCAGAGGTCCGCGGCGGGAGCCACGGCGCGCGGCAGGGTGGTCATCGGCTCGAGCCTCGGCGCCGCCGCCTCGAGCCGCGCGACGCACTCCGCGCAGCGGCCGAGGTGGGCCTCGAACGCCGCCGCCTCGCGGTCGGGAAGCGTCCCGCTGGCGTAGGCATCCAGCCGCTCGCGAAGCTCCGCGCAGGTCATTGCTCCAATGCCTCCCGCAGCAACCGCCGGGCGCGAAAGAGCTGCGCCTTCGAGGTCCCCTCCGCGATGCCGGCCATCTGCGCGATCTCCCCGTGCTGGTAACCCTCGACGTCGTGCAGGACGAACACCAGGCGCGCCCGCTCCGGCAACGCGGCGATCGCCTGCTCGAGATCGAGGCGGGTGCCGGGTGCGGGCTGCTCCACCGGGCGCTCCAGGGCGCCGGGATCTCCAGTGGCCATCACGCGGCGCTCCCTCCGCCCGGTCATCCGGCGCTCGCCGAGGAAGACGTTTACGGCGAGCCGGTGGAGCCAGCTGCCCAGCGCGCTCTCGCCCCGGAACGAGGGCAGCGCCTCCCAGGCGCGGACGAAGACGTCCTGGGTGAGCTCGGCGGCCGCGTGCGCGTCACCGGCCAGCCGGAGGCAGAGGGCGTGCACCCGCCCGACGTGGGTCCGGTAGAGGGCGCCGAAGGCTTCATCGTCGCCGGCCTGGGCCAGCCGCACCAGGTCGCTCACCGCGCCGCTCGCCGCGGCAACCCGCCGGGCGGTCCCGGCGGGTTCCAGGGCGGCGCTGGCCGGCGCGAGTGCGAGGGTGGACACAACACTGGGATGCCGGCCGGGGCGGCAGGGTTTACCCGGCGGATGCCAGCGCCGGCGCCTTCCGCTCCCGGAACAGCGCCCAGAAGAAGATCGCCGCCCCGAGGCCGATCAGCGACACCACCCGCCAGAGGGCACCGAAGTCCACCCCGGCGGCGGTGTGGGCGTAGTGGTCGGCCAGCCAGCCGGAGAGGAGGCCGCCCAGCACCGGCCCGCCGCCCAGAATCAGGATTCCGAACACCGTCTGGGCCGAGTGGCGGACGTCGGGAGGCGCCACCCGGTCGGTGTAGATGTACGCCCCGGCGAAGAAGCAGGCGTAGCAGATCCCGTGGAGGAACTGGCTCGAGACCAGCAGCCAGACCGGAAGCGACGAGTAGCTCCAGATCGTGTAGCGGAGGAAATAGGCGAACGCGCCCAGCGCGATCACCCTGCGGAACCCGAACCGGGTGAGCACCAGCCCGAGCAGCGCCATCACCACGATCTCGCTGAACTGCCCGATCGTCATCGCCGGGCCGATCTGGCTGTCGCCGAGTCCGAGGTGGGAGAGGAACGGCGGGGTTTGCAGGAAATACACCTGGTGGATCACGCTGATCGGGAGCGACGCCGCCACCAGGACCGCGAAGGAGCGCTCACGGAGGAGACCGAAGGCCCGCTTGAAGGCCAGCGGCTCGACCCCCTCCTTCTTCGGAGGCGTGTGGGGCAGCGCGAAGCAGTAGAGCGCGTAACCCCAGGAGAGGATCGCGGAGAAGCGGAGCGAATCGGCCAGGCGGTGGGTGACATTGGGGAGCTCCGGCCCCACCAGGAACGGCGGCATCCATTGGAGCTGGAGGTTGCTCTGCAGGTAGATCATCGGGAAGAGCCAGCTCGCCGCGATCCAGCCGATGGTGCCCCAGACCCGCACCTTGCCGAAGTCCCGATCGCGATCGGGAAGGTTGGCGAAGGCCATCGAGTTGGAAAGCGCGAGCGTGGGCATGTAGACCACGCTGTAGAGGATCGAGAGGACGAGCCAGGCGCCGAAGGCGGTCTGCGAAGCCGTCACCCACTTGATCACGCCGCCGATGGCGAGCAGCCCGGCGAGGAAGCGCTCGGTGCTGAAGTAGCGGTCGGCGAGCTGGCCCGCGATGAAGGGCGAGCAGATGGCGCCGATCGAGCCGGCGAGGCCCAGGATGGTCCCCATCTGGGTGCCGGTGAAGCCCAGGCCGCCCTCGCCCGTACTCGCGGTGAGGTAGCGCGCGGCGAGCGGGAGCCAGGCGCCCCACACCATGTACTGGAGGAACATCATCAGGGAGAGGCGGCCGACGTTGGGTTTCATCGGGGCTCCGTGGGAAGGGAGATGGGACTGCGGTCGTCGCCGGTCCTCGTGGGAGGGAGGCCGGAGGCGGGCGAATCGTCGCTCCTGCTCACGGCACCCTCGGTCCCGTCCGGTTGAGCAGGACCACGAAGCTCGGCGCCTGCCCGGCATCCGTGACGACCACGAATTGCTGCCCGTCGGCTCGCACATCGTAATTGGCGTGGGCGCCTACGATGTACGCGGCATGGAAGAGCGGCGCCCTTCCGCGAACCGCGAGCGGCACGATGGGGTCCAGCTGCGCCGCGATCAGTCGATCCCCCTGCCAGAAGAACAGCTCCCGCCCGTCGCCCCGCCAGGCGGGATCGCGCCCGCCACCGCTCGAAATGATCACCTTGTTTCCGGCCACTGGAAATGATTGGACGTAGACCTCGGATTGACCCGTCTCATTGGAGGTATAGGCGATCCAGTGTCCGTCGGGGGAGAGCCGCGCGCCCGATTCAAGGAACAGCGTCGCCAGAAAGGGCGATGCCCTCGCCCCGCTGTCCACCGGCAGCATCCAGATGTCCCAGCCGGTGTCCGAGGACGCGGTGTTCGTGAAGACCAGCATCTTCCCGTCCCTGCTCCAGTCGCTGGGCCACTGAAACCCCGGCATGGAAAGCAGCAGGCGATCCGGCCGGTCGCCTCTCACGGAGTGAAGGTAGATGTCCTTGGGCACGCCCTGGAGCGTCGTCGAAAAGGCGATCGTCCTGCCGTCAGGGCTCCACTGCGGGTCGTTGCTGTCCTTCCCTTCGTAGGTGAGCCGTTGACTGGTGCCACCCTGGAGCTCGTACAGCCAGAGATCGGAATCAACGGCCGGGGGCGTGTAGTTGCCGTATGCGATACGATGTGCGTCGGGACTGTACCGCGGCGCCCAAAGCCCTGCGCCTTCGACGAGCGCCGTGACACGCCCCTGTCGGTCCGCCAAGATCAGGCGACGCTGATTCGACTCGCTCAAGGTGGCAATGGTGCCATCGAGCCCCACCGCAATGTCGGGCCCCCGGAACGCGGCGATCCCCGCCTGCGCTCCCTCGATTCGCGCCGCCGGTCCGATCGTATCACCTCGGGCGGCGTCGAACGGCTGCACGTACAGCCGTCCATCATTGCGTCCGAACACGATCCGGTTGGGGCGCACGTAGGTCGCACCGCCCCCTTCTCCCAGAATGCGGTCCGTTCCGGTGGCAAGCTCGAGCACGCCGATCAGGCCACCGTTCGTTCCAAGCGGTGCCCCGGTGAACAGAATCCGGCGTCCCCCCGGCAGCATCCTCGGGAAGATCGGCACCAGGGTGGAGTCCTTGAAAGGAACCGGCTCGCCAGGGCCTCCGTCGGCAGGCACCCGCCGGAGGCCACCGGCTCTAGGCGCAAACACGATGGTGTTGTCCGTGAGCCAGGTGCCCCCGACGCCGCCGCCTTCCAGCGTGTCGAGCGTCACCACGGCACTCCCATCCACCCGAACCTTGGCGAGAGCGGTCGGGGTCATGAAGCCCACCCAGGTGCCGTCCGGAGAGAAGAAGGCATCGAGCGCGCCCGCCGTCCCCGGCAGGACATGCGGTTCCACCTGGTCGAGTCGTCGCACGTAGAGCTGCTGCCCTGTGGGACCCGCCACGGGATAGACCAGCGTCATCCCGTCGGGAGAGATCGCCCCGGCGGCCAGCACCTGATGGGTGGAGTCCGAGAGAATGTTGAATGCCACCGGACGCCCCGGCGCCGGCGCCGCCGGCCGGTGCAGGAACCAGCCGAGCAGACCCCCCACGCCGAGCGTGGCGAGCGCGAGCAGAGCGGAAAGACGGAAGGACGGAATGACGGAAGGTGCCTGACTCCGTACCCCTGCGACCGCGCGTCTTCGCGTCGTTGCGTCCCCCAGCGCCGCGGCGAACTCGGCCGCGCTCGCGTAGCGATCGGCGGGAAGCCGTTCGAGGGCGGTGAGCACTGCCGATTCGACGTGCGCCGGCACCGTCTTCCGGCGCTCACTCGGCGGCGCGGGCTCCTTCGTCACCACCGCGGCGAGGATCGCCTGAGCCGAGGGGCCCGTGAACGGCGGCTCGCCGACCAGCATTTCGTAGGTCACGCACCCCAGCGCGTAGACGTCGGCGCGGGCGTCGAGCGTCTTGTCGCCCATCGCCTGCTCCGGGGCCATGTATTGCGGCGTGCCGAGCGAGAGTCCGGTCTGGGTGAGCCGCGCGCCGCCGGCGCTCTGCACCGCCAGTGCGATCCCGAAATCCGCCACCAGCGCGTGCCCGCCCTGGAGAAGGATGTTCTCCGGCTTGATGTCGCGGTGGATCACCCCGTGGCCGTGGGCATGCGCCAGGGCATCGGCGACCTCCCTCGCGAGCCGCACCGCATCCTCGACCGGCAGCTGGGTTTCACGGGTGAGGCGCTCCCGGAGCGACTCCCCTTCGACGAAGGGCATCACGTAAAAGAGCTGGCCGTCCGCCTGGCCCGAGTCGAACAGCGGCAGGATGTGGGGATGCTGCAGCGCGGCGGTCGTCTTGATCTCGGCGAGAAACCGATCGGCTCCCAGCAATGCCGTCAATTCGGGATGCACCACCTTGATGGCGACCCGGCGGTCGTGCCGGAGGTCGTGGGCGAGGTACACGGTCGCCATGCCGCCCTGGCCGAGCTCGCGCTCGAGGCGGTAGCGGTCGGCAAGCGCTGCAGCGAGACGATCGAAAGGCACGGTCACAGCGATGTCATTCCTTCGCCCGCTCTTTGGCGAACAGCCGCGCCAGCGCCTCCTGCACGCCGACCAGCACGACGACCGGGGCGTCGGCGCCCTGCGCTTCGCCCAGGCCACCGAACGCCACGAACTCCGAATCGCCGGGAAGCGGCGCCGGCATGAACGACGGATTGCGGACGGCGAAGAGCTCGGTGATCGGACCCACCGAGAGCTCGGGCACGGTGCGGATCTCCGCGACGAAGAGCCTGCCGGCATTGAAAAAGAACAGCTCGCGGCCGCTCCAGGCCCAGCGGGGATACACCCCGCCCTGGAGCGAGACCTGCCGCCGCGACCCGCCCATCAGGGGCCGCACCCAGACCTCGGCACGGCCGCTCTCGTCCGAGCGGTAGGCGAGAAACCGGCCGTCGGGAGAGACGGCCGGGTCGCCGTCGTAGGCCGGACTGGTGACGAGCGGCTGGATGCTGTCGGGGCGGTCGAAGGAAACCAGACCGATATCCGTGTTGGGGCGTTTCGGGCGGCTGCCCGGCGCGATCCCTCGCGAATTCGCATACAGCACCACGACGCCCTTGCCGTTCGGAAGCCAGCTCGTTTCCCCGAAGACGGTGGGGCGGGTCACGACGGCGGTGGCGGCCGCACTCCCATCCCAGCGGGTCCGCATGATGCTCCAGGTGGTGGGCGTGTCCACGCCGAACTTGGTGAACCCGACCTCGGCGCCGCCGGGCAGCCAGGCGGGTGCCACCGGCCGCTGGGGCACTGGCACGCGGGAGAGCGGCCCGGACGGAAGCTGGTAGACATAGAGGTCCCGGACGTCACCGATCGAGGCGCCGGCGCGCAGCATCCCTCCCACGAGCGCAAAGCGCCTGCCGTCCGGCGAGACCGCCAGATCCCTGAGCCAGTAACCCGCCGGGACGTTGGGCAGCGGTCGGCTCGTCCCGTTCCGCTTCGCGATGACCAGCGGCGGAGCCTCGGCCGGCGACGTGGATCCCCGATAGACGAGCAAGGACCCGGCCGCGGTGAAGCGCACCGAGGGCTGGCTCACCTCGAGCAGCGGCTGCGCCGGCCCGCGGAACGCCAGCCGGTCGAGGTCGAACGGAGCGGCCATGATCGAGCGGCCACTGGTGAAGAGCAGGTATCCCGGCTCCACATAGCTCACGCTGGGACCGCCGGGACCAAGGCGAATCACTCGCTGGCTCCGCAGATCGAACGCCGCGAGCAGCGGCGCCGCGCGCTGCCCAAGGCTCAGAATCACCCCGCGACCCTTGGGAAGCAGCGTGAGATTCTGGGGCACGTCTCCCGTGGCACTCACCGGGAAGGTGGTGAGCGTGTCCACGGTGCCGCCCTGGGCGGGGATCCGGGCGAGACCGCCCACCCGCCCGAAGGGCCAGTAGTAGGTGTAGTAGATCAACCCGTCCGCTCCCCACGCGGCGAAGTCGGCCGAATCGGTCAGCACCCGAACGGGACCGTTGCCGGCGGGGGCGATCACCAGAGAGGGCCGCGCACCGAACGTGTTGGCGGCGCTCGCCAATCCCGCCGCGCCTCCGGTGTTCCATATGAGCAGGAGCTGGGTCCCGTCGGGAGACTCGTCCTGGAGATACGCCGAGGAGGCGCCCTCGAGGTCGCGCAGCCGCCGGGTGGTGAGCCCACCGAGCGCACGCTCGTATAGCCCGTTGCCGGTCGTCCAGAGGAGCCGGCCATCCCGCGTCGGCAAGAGCGGTGATCCGCCACCGAAGAGCGCCGTCGTGGTCGAATCGGGGAGCGGCATCGTGAATTGAATCAGCTGCGCCGGCCCGGCCGGCGCTTTTCGGAGCGACCAGGTGATCCCGGCACCGGCGAGCGCCGCCGCGATCGCGACGCCGCCGATCACCACCCAACCCGGGCCGGTGCGGCGCCCGACCGACCGCGAGGCGACCGCGGCGTGGATCGTATGGGTGAACGCCGTATCGCCCAGCGCCCGCACGAACTCGGCGGTGCTCGGGAAGCGATCGGCCGGCAGCTTCTCGAGCGCGGTGAGGACCGCGTCGTTCACGTGCGGCGGGACCGTCTTCCGGAGCGCGACGGGCGGCTTCGGCGGCTCGGTCATCACCTTGGCGAAGACGGCCTGGGAGGTCGGGCCGGTGAACGGCGGCTCCCCGGTCAGCATCTCGTAGGTCACCACGCCGAGCGCGTAGATGTCGGCGCGCGCATCCACGCCCTTGTCCCCCATCGCCTGCTCCGGGGCCATGTACTGCGGCGTGCCGAGCGACATGCCGGTCTGGGTCATCCGGTGTCCGCCCGCCTGCTGCACCGCGAGCGCAATACCGAAGTCGGCCACCTGGGGCCGTCCCTCGTGGAGCAGGATGTTCTCCGGCTTGATGTCCCGATGGATCACGCCGCGCTTGTGGGCGTACTCCAGCGCGCCCGCGACGTCCGCGGCGATGCGGAGGGCCTCCGGCACCGGGAGCTGGTGCTCGCGCGCGAGCCGGCTGCGCAGCGTCTCCCCCTCGACGAACGGCATCACGTAGTAGAGCAGTCCCTGCGCGGCGCCGGAGTCGAACAGGGGGAGGATGTGGGGATGCTGGAGCGCCGCGGTGAGCTCGATCTCCTTGAGGAACCGGTCCGGCCCGAGCAGCGCCGAGAGCTCGGGGTGCAGCACCTTGATGGCGACCTTGCGGCGGTGGCGGACGTCCTCCGCGAGGTAGACGGTCGCCATGCCACCCTGGCCGAGCTCGCGCTCGAGCCGGTAGCGGTCCGCCAGGGCTGTCGAGAGCCGCTCGAGAGGTGGGGAGGCCGTCATCGCCCGTGAGAGTATGCACCCTCCGGCGGTCGCTGTGAAGTAGCCCCGGATTCGTGTATGCTTGGCATGTTCGTGATCCTTCCCGGGGAATAAGCTCACGATGAACGGAAAGAGCTACACCCAGTCGCTCACCGTGAAGAATGATCCCCGTTCTCCCCCGACGCTGGCCGACCTGCGCGCCCAGCACGCGCTGGCAATGAAGATTTACGACGGGATCAGGGAAGCGTGGGATGGCTACCAGCAGGTGAACCCGATGCGCACCGGGGTCACGGCGGCCCGCACCGAGAGTCCCGCCGAGGTGGCCACGGCGGCGACGGCGTTCCAGGCGAAGCTCAACGAGGCGATGCTCAAGGCCTTCCCGGGTGCCTGCGCGGAGCTCGGGAAGGTGGTGGCGGCGTGGCGATCGCTGAACGAGACAGAGCTCGCCGCGTTCAGCGCCGGGCTCGCGAAGAACAACGTCAAGCCGGTGGCGGCGGCCCCGGCGCTTCCCCCGCCACCATGCTCATGACCCTGGCGAGCGGCGCGACACGGGCGATGGTCATGCTGTCGGCGGGTCTCCTGGCCCAGTCCGGGGCGCCGGGCTGGACCGACCCCGACTGGCGGGCGCTCGACTCCAAGGTCCGCTGGGCGGTGGCCCGGGGACTCGACACCCTGCCGATCGGGACGGCCATCGCGCGGCTGGGCGAGACGTTCGTCGGGACCACGTACACCCCGGGGACGCTGGAGGCGCCCGGCCCGGAGCGGGTGGTCGTCAACCTGCGCGAGCTCGACTGCGTCACCTTCATCGAGAATATGCTGGCGATGACGCGGTTCATCCGGCAGGACGGCATCGCCGCCCTGGCGGATCGCCCCGCCGCGGAGGCCCGGTACACCCGCTACCTCGAGGAGCTCCGCTACCGCGGCGGGCACCTGGCAGGCTACCCGAGCCGGCTGCACTACTTCTCCGAGTGGCTAGGCGACAACGCGGCGCGAGGACGGCTCGAGCCGATGACGAAGGAGCTCGGCGGGGTGCCGGACAGCGAGCCGTTCGGCTTCATGTCGGCCCATCCCGCCTCCTACCGCCAGATGGCGGAGCCCGGCGTGGCCGAGGCGATCCGCGCCATGGAACGGCGCTTGAACACGGGGCTGCCGCGGTGGTACATCCCCGAGGACCGCATCGCCGCCGTCGCGGACCGGATCCACGATGGAGATATCATCGCGGCCACCTCCACGCTCCCGGGCCTCGACATCGCCCACACCGGGCTCGCGCTCTGGAAGAACGGCGAGCTGCACCTGCTTCACGCGCCGCTGGTGGGGAAATCGGTGGAGATCTCCGCGGTGCCGCTGGCTCAGCGCATCCTGGACAACAAGACCCAGGACGGGATCATGGTCGCGCGGGTGGTGCGGTGATCCGGTAGGCGCCGGGGCCGAACAGCGACGGACCGCGGCGACTACCGGCACGAGTACCGGCGCGACTACCGGCCGCGGCGCCAACCGCGGGCGGTCACCCCAGCTCGAGGACCCCGAACCTGGAGGGATCGTGGCGATCCCCAAGGAGGTACACCCACCCGTTCCCCCCGCTCCAGACCAGCTGCCCCGCGCGCCGCTGCCGATCGGGCCGCATCTCGTTCACCAGGAGGTCGAAGCCGAGCCGGGTCCCGGGGTTCAGATGGCGGAGCCGGGCATCGTCGAGGCGGAGGGTAACCATATAACCGCCGGCGGTGGCGGCCCAGCGTCCGGATGCCCGAATGCCACCGGGCTGGTCCGGCGGTGACTCTCCTCCCGCTTGCGATTCGCCGCCGCCCCCACCCCCGCGCGGGGCTTGCTCGCCCCCCTCGATGGCCCGCACCCGGAGCGCTCCACCCTCCTGCGGCACCACCAGCACGCCGGCCGCGGCGCCCGCGAGCGCCCAGTACACCTGGAGCCCGTCGGAGTGGATGTCGTCGGGGTCGTTGTCCAGCTCGAGCGGCGGGGCATCCGCCGCGCGGAAGATCAGCTCCGGCTTGTTGACCTCTACGGCGATGAACAACGCGCCCACCTCCGCGTCCCAGTTCGCCCAGGCACGGGCCGAGCACCGCTCCGGATCCCATGGCTCCTCGCTCCGGCGGTACTGCAGCTCGCCGTCGAGCGCGAGGGGTGACGACGTCTCGAATCCCTCGAGCGTGCCGTCGAGGGCGGGCGCGGCGACGACGCGCTGGGCGAGCGCCTCGGCTTCCGACGGCGCACGCGGGTTGAACAGGGGACGATGAACCGGGGGCGGGCGGCGAAGCCCCGCCAGCCTGGTGACGTCACCGCCCCGCTCGATCGTGACGCCCGCCTCGTTGAACCGGTAACGCACCGGACCGGTGGCGGTCTCGACTTGGACCAGGGGGCCGTCGGTCCTGAGCGCCGTGACTTCGGGCCCCCCGCCGGGCTCCCCGGCCGGCTCCGCTGGAGCGGCGGCCGCCGACCAGTCGAGCACGGTCACCCAGCGCAACCCTGTTGTCCGGGCGCGGAGGAGAAGGAACCGGCGCGGCTCCTCCTCGCTCGGAAGGCCGGGGGCCATGGCCCGCACCAGCTCGGCCCCCGGGACGAGAAAGAACCCGCGGAGTGCGCTGGGAGGGGGCGCGGCGGGTTCGGCTGGCGGCGAGACCGGGACCTGGGGTGGGTCGGCCGGCGCCGGCGCCCGGGATGAGACCACGATCGAGCCTGCGCCGGCCGGCACGAACCGCTCGGCGCCGGAGACGAACGGATGCTCCAGCACCGCCGGCTCCCACCGGCCCAGCGATTCGACGCTCCATTCGCCCTGCAGATGCCAGGGGAGGGCCACCTCGCCCTCCTCGATCGCCTCCACCTCGAGCAGGTCGAGGAGATGCGCCGGTCCAGCGACGATCGTGCGGGTTACTCCGTCGGCTCGGCCCCGGCACCACGACCAGCCGTCGCGGGCGTCGAACGCCGCGCACCAGGCATCCGCGCCGCCCGCATTTGCTCCCCCGATCAGCGGCGCGTTGTGGGCGAGCGCGGAGCGATACCAGGCGAGCGACGGCACCACGTAGGAGCCGGTGCCCTGATCGGGCAGCCAGTGGACCCCGCCCGCGTGGACGGTGAGATGCAGGCGGTCGGGATGCCCGTGCCCGCCGACGGCGGGGCCGCACTCGAGGCTCGCGTAGCGGTCCCCGGAGCGGAGGACGGCGAGGCCCTGGCTGGCGAGGAGCTCGCTCGCCGGCTGCCACGGCAGGGCCTCGGCGCCTGACTCGGCCGTTACGGCCTCATCCGCCGTCGCGCCGGTCGGGCCGGCGCCGAGCGCCGCGAAGGTCCACCAGGAGAGATCGCCGCGGGACCGGCGCGCCGGCTCCGCGCGCCCCGCGTCGTGCAGCCACGCGTCGTAGGCCTCGGCGGGTGGCGCGGGCAGGGCGTAGAGCGCACCGAGCCAGGCGTCCAGATCCTCATCCGGCCCGAGCCACGCGCGGCCGATCTCCCAGAGCTCGAGGAACGCGGGCTGTGCCAGCGACACGCCGTAGCGGGAGTCGCGACGCGCAGGGAAGGTGAAATCGGGCAGCGCGGAGCGGTTCGGGGCGAGCAGCGCGACACGGAAGTGCCGCCGGAGCCCGGGATCGTCCAGCAGATCGAAGCCCGCGGCGCGGGCCCAATGCATTCCCTGCATCAGCCCGCGCAGGGCGAAGAGGTGATAGTTCTCGCCCTCCCACCAGAGACCGTCCTCGCCGAAGCCGTCGGTCAGGTGGCCGAGCAGCCCGGTGCGCGATTCCACGGCGGTGCGCCCCAGCTCCTCGTCGCCGAACCAGGCGGCGATGGCGGTGAGCGCCGCCGTGTGCCAGGTCTGCCGGTTGGAGAGCCCCTCGTTGAATTCCCCGATGATGGCCGCCGCCTCGTCGGCCACGCGGTTGATCCCCTCGACCCGCAGGTCCGGAAGGAGCCCGGCTTCCCGGAGCAGGAACGCCGCTCCGAGGTACGACGTCACCCACAGCGAGTCGAGGTAGGTGGAGAAGAAGAGGTGCGAGGGGCCGAGCACGTTGTCGCGGTTGGGCAGCGCCAGGTAGAGCTCCTCGTACGTCTCCAGCAGCTCGAGCGCCCGGCCCGTGGTACGGGGATCGTGCTGCTCGTCGAGCGCCGAGAGCAGCGCGAGGTCCGCCGCCCGCTCGGCGAGCCAGAGATGCTGGGTCCGGGCCCAGTGGCGGTGGTGCCGCTCGCCGCTGAACGCCTGCCCGCAGCGAAGGCAGGTGTGCCGCTCCGCGTTCCAGGGATCGAACCGGAGCGGCGCCCCGTCGTCGGGGCAGACGCCGCCGTTCCGGGAGAGCAGCGCTTTCACCGCCGGGATCGGCGGCATCTCCAGGAGCACGCGTGCGGTCCGCTCGCGGAGAGTGCTTGCCAGCCGGGCGAGGTCCGGCTCCTCGGAGATCGCCGCGCGGAGCGCCTCCAGCTCTTCCGTCGTCAGCAAGCGACGACCTGCCGGAGCGCCTGGAGCTCCTCGACGTTCAGCATGCGACCGGGCCGGCGGGCCGGACGCCGGCGGGGTTTGGTCTCTTCATGGCGTGAGGAGTATAGTTGCGAATGCCCGATGAGGCCGCCCTCCTGGAGCTGCTCTCCCGGCCGACGCCCGCGGTGGTCGAGGCGATGGCCGCGCTCGACGGCGACCTGCTCATTCTGGGCGCCGGCGGCAAGATGGGGCCCAGCCTGGCGCGGCTGGCACGACGCGGGTCGGACGAGGCGGGTGGGCGGCGGCGGGTCATCGCGGTCGCGCGGTTCTCCGAGCCCGGGCTCGCGGCGGCGCTCCGGGAGCACGGCGTCGAGACGATCCCCTGCGATCTCTTCGATCGGGCGCAGCTCGCCGGGCTGCCGGAGGCGCCGAACCTCGTCTACATGGTGGGCCAGAAGTTCGGGACCACGGGTGAGGAGGCGCGCACCTGGGCGATCAACGCGTACCTGCCCGGCGCCGTCGCGGAGCGATACTCCGGGGCGCGGATCGCGGCCTTTTCCACCGGAAACGTCTATCCCCTGGCGCCGATCGAGAGCGACGGCCCGGTCGAGACCGATCCGGTGGGCCCGATCGGCGAGTACGCCCGGTCCGCGTTGGCGCGGGAGCGGGTGCTCGAGTTCTTCTCGCGCCGCAACGGGACGCCGATGGCGATCCTCCGGCTCAACTACGCCATCGAGCCGCGCTACGGCGTGCTGCGCGACATCGCGGACCGGGTGCGCGCCGGCGAACCGCTCGACCTGGCGATGGGCAGGGTGAACGTCATCTGGCAGCGGGACGCGAACGCGATCGCGCTCCGCGCGCTGGCGCATTGCGCGGTACCGCCCCTCGTGCTCAACCTGACGGGACGGCCGGCGGTGACGGTGCGTCGGGTGGCGGAGCGGTTCGCGCGGCGGTGGGGGGTGGAGCCGGTCTTCGAGGGCGTGGAGGCGACCACCGCGCTGCTCAGCAACGCGGCGCGCATGGAGGCATTGTTCGGCAAGCCGGAGGTGGGTGTCGAAGAGATGATCTCGCGGGTGGCCGAGTGGGTGGAGCAGGACGGGCGGTCGCTCGGCAAGCCGACGCATTTCGAGGAGCGGGAGGGGAGATTCTAGTGGGCGGTGGGCAGTGAGCAGTGGGCAGTGGGAGGCGGCGCTGAGGCGCGGGCTGGTCATCCCCGCGCATCCGCTCGCGCTCACCGCGTCCCGGAAGCTCGACGAGCGCCGCCAGCGGGCGCTAACCCGCTACTACCTCGATGCCGGCGCGGGCGGCGTCGCGGTCGGCGTGCACACCACCCAGTTCGCGATCCGGGATCCGAAAATCGGGCTGTACCAGCCGGTGCTCGCGCTCGCGGCGGAGGCGGTGGCTGAGTGGGAGGAGCGGCGCGTCCGGCGCCCGATGGCGCGCGGCGGAAAAACCGGCGCGGGTCGACCGGGCGCTCGTCCCGCCGTCCGCATCGCGGGCGTGATCGGTCCCACGCGCCAGGCGGTGCGCGAGGCCCGGCTCGCGGCCGACCTGGGTTATCACGTCGGGCTCCTCAGCCTGGGCGCCCTCGCCCGCGCCTCCGACTCGGCGCTCCTCGTCCACTGCCGTGCGGTGGGCGAGGTGATCCCGCTCATGGGGTTCTACCTCCAGCCCGCGGTCGGCGGGCGTGACCTTTCGTACCGGTTCTGGCGGCGATTCGTCGAGCTCGAGAGCGTCGCGGCGATCAAGATCGCCCCGTTCGACCGCTACGCCACGCTCGACGTGCTCCGCGCGGTGGCCGACTCGGGACGGGCCGGGGAGATCGCGCTCTACACCGGCAACGACGACAGCATCGTGCCGGATCTACTCACGGAGTATCCGGTGACTCCGACGAAGTCGCGCCGTGGCGCGCGGCGCGGCGGCGGCCGACCCGGGGTGCGAATGGTGGGCGGGCTCCTGGGCCACTGGGCGTTCTGGACCAGGAACGCGGTGCGGCTGCTGGCGCGGGTGCACCGCATCGCGGCGCGACACCGTCCTGTCCCCTCGCGTCTTTGCGCCCTTGCGTCTGAGATCACCGACGCCAACGCCGCCATCTTCGACGCGGCCAATCGGTTCCGCGGCTGCATCCCCGGCATCCACGAGATTCTGCGGCGCCAGGGGCTGCTTCGGGGGCGCTGGTGCCTCGATCCGAAGGAGGAGCTGTCGCCGGGACAGCTCAGGGAGATCGACCGGGTGTGTGCCTCGTATCCGCACCTTGCGGATGACGGTTTCGTGCGGGAGCGGCTGGACCGGTGGCTGCGGTAGGAAAGATGCAAGGCGTGTGGAAACACTTCTCGGGCCCCCACATGGGTCACTCGGCGAGATCAGGCAGGAGTCCCAGCGGTGCTCGATCCCCGAGGCCGATGCGATTCTGACAAATACAGCTCAGACTTAGAACCGCCTGTTTCGGAGTAGGGGAGTCGCCTAAGAAGGCATCGAATAGCCAACTGTCCCAAAGCAAGTCGCTATCAGCGCTCAGGACTCCAAGTAAGGCACTCGCCATCATCCCCGCACCGAACACGGTGAGTGCGGTAACGCTCGGCTCTGCGTCAGCGAGGCCGACAAGGTATCCCTCGCGGGCGAGCTTTACTCTCTCATCCGGAGGAAGGTGTTCGGCGCGAATG
The DNA here is from genome assembly GCA_036004545.1 of Gemmatimonadales bacterium. GTDB lineage: Bacteria > Gemmatimonadota > Gemmatimonadetes > Gemmatimonadales > GWC2-71-9 > JABFSM01. The sequence goes on along the minus strand of DASYRI010000039.1, from coordinate 19,542 downwards.
CGCTCTGCGGAAAGCGCCCTACGGCACCAAAGGCACGGACGACCTGGTCCGAGCAAGCGCACTTCTGAGAGTAGTCCAGACAGGTTTGCTTCGCGGCTCCCGATGCGGACTCCACAATCAATGACAGGCAGGTTGTATGCAATCGAAGCTGCGTCAAGAACTGCCCGACTCGAGTGAGAGTCAGTCGCGCAAAGCACGACGTCAGCGTCCAAGACGTGACGGAAAACACGCGGGCGCCGAACGTCGCCATGAATGGGCTCGACTATCGTCTCAAGTTCTGCTGCAGTACAATTGCGTGCCGCGATAGCAACCTTCGTGGCGGGTGGCCTTGTGGTCAAGTCCGACATGCGGGCCCCGAAAACCCGGCGAACGTTTGATGGAGTATCGAGGCGGTCGTAGTCTATGACTGAGAGACGCCTGACTCCCATGCGCGTGAGCGTTTCAGCAAGTGGAGAGCCGAGTCCACCGCATCCCACGAGAACTGCGTCAAGTTGCCGCAGAGGGATATTCAGCGCACCGATTGCTGCCACCTGTCGATCATCAAGTGCGTCCGATCGCGTAGCTTGATGGAAGGGAGAGATGATACGAAGTCCATGGCCGGCGGCTGTAATCCTGTCGATCGCCGACCACTGCCCGCCTACGTATACCTTGCCCACCCAGCCGTGCGGGCCAACAACTGCGGCGCCGAAGGGGCCGCTGAGAAGGCTGGGCATGACCTCAGCCAAAGAATCGAGCGCATCGTTGTCGATTGGACTGAAGCCTGTCGGGTGAAGAGGGTTCGGATGCGAGTGAACGAACAGCAGACCACTGCCCAAGACATTTGCCAGACTTACCATCGCTGAAAGCAGCTGCGCGCTTGGTCTGAGTTGATGGGGTCCGCGGCGCTCCCATTCTTCCGGGCGAGGTACGTAGTGCCTGGAGGCTACTAACCGCATCCCGGTCCCTGAATGTCCTTCGAGCAAGAGCAGAAAGGCCCCAGATTCATCTGGCGCAAGATGCTGGAAATGAGTCTCGATGGCGGCCCGATCCTGTTCCGCGAGGGCGAGACGGATCATGCCGCACGTTCCTTCGCCCAGCATGCCTCAACGAACGCCCAATGGCTCAGCAGGTTATCCGTACCTGGTATCCAGATCCCATTCCGATGCCAACTCCAACGTCTCCATTGCCGCCCGACGTGTTGCTCGACGGAACTTGCGTGTGCCGGAACGGCTCCAGTCCTAGGCTGAACGTCAGGTTCCATGTAGAACATGTCCATGGCGGACATGCCATACTGGAAGTCGGTTAGCATCAGGACGTCGGAACTGGATTTGGTATACGTGCCTATCGGCAGAGGAGCCTGCTTAACGACCACGCCGATCTGGCTGGCCTCAGGGATCAACTCAACGCTACAGCCTGTCAGAGCGGACAGTTCGTTGGCATCCCGTCGGAGGAGTTCGGGGACTCCCATGGTTCACCCAGCCCCGAAAGTTCGATTGCCGGGGATGACTCGGAAGTGAAGGCCCGGCTTGATGTTCACCGGCTGGTCCGCCAAGACGGGATCGCCTCCTGTGGGGTCTCCTTCGCCCCGCAAGAGGAGCAGGTCGTAGCCTTCGGCGAAGCCCGCCACAGCGAGGATCTGTCGCCCCGTCATGGGGCTCGTTTCGACCTCGTACTTCCGACGGTTGATGAAAATGGGTATGCCGTTCTTGGCTTCCATCGCGGGTCTCCGTAAGTCTTCGGTTCCCGGACTCTCATTTGCGTGGAATGACGCACGCAATACGAGCAGCATCCGGCGCATCTTGACCGCGTCAACAGGATAGACCATCCTCTTAGCGTAAAACTATGGCCGATTCGGCCACTTGTCAACACTGACAGGACAGACTGTCCTCCACAAGGATATCCAATGGCAGAAATTAACGATTTCATTGCGAAGCGGATCAAGGATCTACGCACGGCGGCAGGGCTCACCCAAACACAGTTGGCGGCGAAACTCGGTATTACTTCCAACACAGTTTCGCGGTGGGAAGGTGCTGTCTATTACCCCAGTGTAGGTGATTTGGATCAACTGGCGAGATTCTTCAAGCGTCCCATCTGGGTCTTCCTTCCTATTGAGGATCACCCAACAACTAAGGAGCAGAGTGCTCTCCTTAGTGCCACAGGTGACTTGCCCCCAGAGGACTTGGAGGAGCTTCGGAGGTACGCCGATTTTGTCCGAGCGCGCCGGACTCTGCGCAAGAGAAAGTAGCCCGGCATGATTGACCGAAAGATGTACTATCTGCAAATGCAAGCCCTGGCGAATGGAATTAGGGAGAAGCATGGAGTCTCCACAGACTCTCTCGGGCTCAGCAAGATGCGAAGCATTTATATACAGGAGGGAATCAAACTAGATCTGTGGCCGCACAAGATGAAGAGGGTCCGGGCGGCCTACCTGATCGAAGAGGGACAGGCTTACGTCCTTCTAAACAAGTCGATCAAGCCTGTCGAGCCCCGATTGTTCGCCCTCGCCCACGAATTGAAACATCACTTGACGGATCAAGAGCTCGCCAAGAAGAATCTGCTGGGCTGCACGACTGATTTTGCCTCGCGATCAGCGATCGAAATTGGAGCAGAGCTATTTGCCGCCGAGTTCATCTTTCCGCTTGAGGAGTTTCGGGCCTGGGTGGCGAGCTGTCTCGGTAGCGCGCCTTGCGGGGCAGATGAAATCGTCCAATTGAAACGGCAATCGCCGGCGAAGATTAGCTACGCCTTCCTCGTGAAACGACTGGAGTGGATGGGTATGGTTGCAAGGGGCGAATTCAGCAAATTCCAATTCGTCAAACACGAGCATCGGCTCTACGGGTTGCCGTTCTATCTCCGCCGCTTGGACCACCGTCGGACTTCCATTGGCATGTCCTGACGAAGCATCCTCCATGATACTCCTTTCGGAGCGCTCCCTACGGGAATCCGGTCTCGCCATGAGAGGGCCAAGAGACTTTGCTACAATAGTTGAGAGCGAGTCGGTCGTTTCTACCTCGGGGATCATCGACTTGTCAACTCCCCCCGAAATGCCTGATTCGACAATGCTATTAATAGTGCCACCGCAGCACCGTCGGCTTCTCGCTGTCGGGAATAGGAATCGTACCACCGTGAAAACCATTCGCCAAACTCCATTTGCGCTTCATACGGCGGCGTCACGACTCTCACCGCCTCCAGTCTGCTTTTGCTTACCAATCCTTTCATACTAGCGGTCGAGGCTCGCTGCACGAGCCGCTTCTCGATTCGGAGCTGAACGTAGAGGAAACGATAGTCAGTCCCGGGCCGTACTTCGATGGCACTAATCTGTTGATTGAACGCAACCACTCGGTTCGTGAGGGCCACATTGCCGATACAGTCCCTACTCCCGGCTATGCACGTCATGAGTATCGCATTTCGGCCTGCCGTCCGAGCAATCCCGAGCCCCTCCCGAGACAACCGCTCCGTGGCGGTTGTTACGTAATGGCCGGGGATATTGATGTTGTCGGATTTGATCCACTCAATCGCGTGACCATAGTACTCGGCCCTTCTACGAGAAGGCGTATTCCCGGTCGTGATGGTCGTAATCTCTCGGAGGGGTCTTTGGTCCCAACCGTTGGCATTCGTCAGTGGATCGCCAAATCTTGTCAGGAAGACGGAACGCAAGAGGTCATCCATGAGTTGCAAGCTTTCACGTCGCTTCTGCCGAATCGCATTCGCCTGATCCAACACTGCCGCGATCCGCCGCTGCTCGGCGACGGGAGGGAGCGGGAGCCTGGAGTCACGAACGACAGCCTCCGTCACCGCAGGGTAGCTCGCGCCGGACGCGCGCGCCGTCATTTCCTTGACGAATTGCCGAGATCGGACCCAATAGTACAAGTACCTCGAATCAACTCTTGCGGTGTCCGGGCGCAGGACGGCGAACCCAGTTGATGCTGTTGCTCCCTCTAGTTCGCTGGGTACGAGAGCGACAGCGTTCAGGTTAGGCCGTACTGTTGATACAAGGACGTCGCCGCCGCGAACAAGCTGTCGGGCCCTACTCGGCGCCTCAGAAGGAGCAATGCTGACGACGCCAGCAATGCTCTTGTCGACGGGATCAATGCTCGAAATGTCGATATATCGAAACAGCTCGCCGGACGTCGCGACCTGCGGATTCCATGTGCTGGGTTCGCTGGCTACCTCGGCGATCCTAACTCGTAGCATTTGGTGCTCCCAGCAGCGTCTCAAGTTGATCTAGGTCCCCAGCGATCTCACTCTCAAGTGAGCGAAGGGACGCGATGATCTTCTGGGGTGCTTCGTACTCTACCACTGCCTGAGGCGTCTCTTTGTACCGATTGATCGCCAAGTCATACTTGTTCTCCCTCACCTCGTCTACCGGCACGAAGAACGCCTTCGCCGTCCGATCCGTATCCTTCTTCGGATCCCGCGCCTTCCACCGCGCGATAACGTCCGGAATGTCATTCTCGGCCACCCTCTCCCGCTTGTCATCCAGCGACAAGCCGTCTGCCTGCATTTCGTAGTACCACACCTGCTCGGTCTTCCCGCCCTTGACGAAGGTCAATACCGCGGTGCTCACCCCGGCGTACGGCTTGAACACCCCTGCCGGCAGCTTGACGACTCCCTGAAGTTCGCACTCCTCGACCAGCATCTTCCGGAGATCACGGTGGGCGTTGCTCGAACCGAAGAGCACTCCGTCCGGCACAATCACCCCCGCCCTGCCGCCGACCCTGAGCAGGTTCATGATCCTGTTGACGAACAGGAGCTCAGTCTTGGTGGTCTTGAGCCGGAGCTCCTCGTTGATATCCCCCTTGTCAATGCTTCCCTTGAACGGTGGATTTGCCAGCACCACGTCATATCGTTCCCGCTCAGTGAAGCGCTTGGAGAGCGTGTCCATGTAGCCCAGGTTGGGCCGGTCAATGCCGTGCAGCAGGAGATTCATGAGCCCGATCCGCACCATCGTCGTATCGAAGTCGTAGCCGTGGAAGGTGCGCTCCTTGAGGGCGTCCCACTGCCGCGGGTCGGTGAGCCGGTCGCCCACCAGACCCCGCTCGATGCCGTCCTCGCCCACGAACCGGTGCTCGGGACTCGTGTGCTGGGTCAGGATGTGCTGATAGGCGCCGAGCAGGAAGCCGCCGGTGCCGCAGGCCGGGTCGCAGACCTCCTCGCCCAGCTTGGGATCCACCAGCGACACGATCATCTGAATCAAGTGCCGGGGGGTGCGGAACTGCCCGTTCTTTCCGGCGCTCGCGATCTCCGAGAGGAGGTACTCGTAAAGATCCCCCTGCACGTCCTGGAAGTTCTGCCCCGCCTCCTGTCGCTCCCGCTCCAGCTCGGCGTAGAGCTCGTCCACGATCCCTACCGCCTCGACCAGCAGAGATGCCTTCGGGATCATGAATACGGCGTCCTGCATGTATCGGGTGAAGACCTGGCCGCCGTTCTCCAGGGTCTTGATGTCGGGAAACACGTAGTCTCGTACGTGCTCGAGCATCTCCTCCGCCGGGAGGTTGCGGAACCTGCTCCAACGAAGCTCTTCCCGAGGTCGCTTGGCCCCACGCCTCGTTTCGTACTTCCCGGCGAACAGGGAGCGGAACTCCTGCTTCAGGAACACCGCGTCCCCCCGCCGCTTCTCGTCCAGGGCGTCGAGCCGCCGCATGAAGAGGAGGTAGCTGATCTGCTCGATCGCGGTAAGCGGATTGGCGATACCCCCGGACCAGAACTTGTTCCAGAGCTGGTCTACCCTGGACTGCATCGCGGCACTCAGCATCGGCCTCTCCTCAGCCTGGGCGACGCGCCCATTTGGCGGCTCGACCGCGGCCGCGGATTTCAATCTCCCCTCGCCCGCGCATCTGGCGCAGGACATGGCGCACCATGTCGCGGCTGACACCGGGGCATTCGGCTTCGATGTCTGAAATCGCGAACGGCCGCGCCCGCCGGCGCACCGCCTGTTCGATCAGCGCGGTTTTCGCTCCCGGGGCATCCCTGAGCGCGCCAACTCTCTCCTCGAATTCCTTGTAGGCGGCGATCAGCACGCCCCAGAAGTAGCTCAGCCAGGGATGCGAATCGTGCCGTCCCTCGTGCCAGCGACGTGAGCTGGCCTCCAGGGCCTCGTAGTAGGTCTCCTTCGATCCCTCGATCACTCGCTCGAGGCTGATATACCGGCCTACCGCAAAGTCGAAATGGTACAGCAGCAGCAAGGTCAACAGCCTTGCCATCCGCCCGTTCCCGTCGGTGAACGGGTGAATGCACAGGAAGTCCAGGACGGCGAGGGGAACGACAACCAGCGGCTCGCGATCCTGGTCCACCGCCCGCGCGAACGAGGCGACGAGGTCGTCCATGCCCTGGGGCGTCGCGACGGGGGCCACCGGAGTGAATCGGACGCGATGGATCGAGCCGTCGGCATTCCGCTCCACGATCTCGTTCGGCGCCATCTTCCACCGGCCCCCACCGCCCGGGAGGAACCGATACAACATCCCATGAAGCTGAAGAATGACGTTCACCGAAAACGCCATCTCCGAGGCCGATTCGTGGATCAGATTCAGCGCGTCCCGATAGCCCGCGATCTCCTGCTCCGACCTGCCGGCGGGCACGGCCGGGCGGAGCACCAACGCTTCGACGCGCTCCCGTGGTGCCGTGATTCCTTCGAGCCGGTTGGAGGATTCGGCCGATTCGATGATCGCTACCTGCTGAAGGGACCTGAGGACTTCCGGTGCCCGCTGGCGGAACAGGTCCTGTCGGCCCCGGTACTCCCCCAGGCGTTTGAGGCTGGAGGCTTCGGCGGTCGAGAAGGAAACGGCGTCCAAGTACTTCGGGGACAGTGATTTGACCAGCATCGCCGTAATGAGGTAATAGTATCAATAATGAGGTAATAGAAGCTATATCATTACCCCATTAGCGTCAATCACTACCTCATTCCCCTACGCCGCGAGCTCGCCTGTGAGGCGGAGGATTTCGTCGATATCCCGCGCCGGGAATACCCCGCGGACGCCCTGGGGGTGGAGCTGGGTGAAAGGTGCTTCCAGCAACTCCGGCCGCTCCACTCGGCCCCGCTGGAGGATGAAGGTCCTGAGCGTCTGAAGAAACCGGATCTGGAGCGCCGTGTAGGTCGTGTGCGCGGCGATGAACTCCTCGAACCTCCGGCTCACGTGGGTGGACCACCGCTCCAGTGGCTCGACCCCAAGGACGTGCCGGAGGAGCCGCACGAAGCTCGCAGTGCGCAGGTCGTAGGCCCTTCGGAGCCGCTCCTCGTCAATCCCGGGGTCCTGCCGTCGGAGGAGCTCGGCCAGATCGCGGAGATCCCCTTCGGAGACTGCTGCGCCGGCCTGAATCCGTTGGAGGACGAGATTCTCCGCCAGGAGCGCCCGAACCGCCTCCTCGACCCGCTGCCGGTACGCCGCGATCGGCATGTCCCGGCCGTCCGGACCCGTGACGATCCGCACCCGGACGGCGGTGACGTCGGCCAGGTTGAGTGAGAGCATCGGGTCCCTGCGCTCCTGGCGGAACCGCATCAGTGGGGCGAGCCGCAGCACCAGCCGGCGCAACCCGGCGTCGTCCACCGCCGCCCACCAGGCCGGCGTGAGCACCGCCTCGATCAACTCCCGTTCCCTGGCCACAAGATTCACGCCGAGCGGCAGTTCCTCAACCTGCTCAATGATGGCGTCCCGCAGCGTGTCGGCGGCCTCGCGGTTCCCCGCCAGGAGCGCGGTGCCGAGCTCGACGACATCGGTCTCGAAGCGGAGGGCCTTGAAGTCGGCATCGGACTTGGCCCGGAGGATGGGTGCGATCGTGCCGCGGAGGTACCGCAGATCGTCAGCGCCGAGCCGGGTCCAGAACCCGTCGTCCCGCACCCTGGACATTTCGGCCTGGTGCTCGAGGACGACGACGTTGTTGGCCGGGAGGACAGCGAGATCCGCCCGCAGATCGGCTTTCAGTGCGTCGCCGATTTCGGCCGCCGGGCGGGCGAGCGCCGCCTCGAGCTGGTCCAGCCGAGCCCGGAAGAGGCGCACCGGCATCGGCACCTGCTGCCCGGGCTCGCGGCCCCTCGCATTCAACTCGAAGTACTCGAAGTTCGCCCAGCAATCAATGATCAGGAACCGGTCCTTTTCCGGACACCACGGCTTCAGCAGGGTGGGATCCAGCACTCGCGTCCCGCGCCCGATCATCTGCCAGAACTTGACGTATGAGTAGACCGGCTTGGCGAAGACGAGGTTGACGACTTCGCGGATGTCCACGCCGGTATCCAGCATATCCACCGAAATAGCGACCCGCGGCATGTCCCGGGTCTTGAACTGGTCCAGCAATCCGCCCTTGCCGTGGACCCGGGAATCGTCCGCCACGAGAACGCGTGCGAGCCGGCCCCGGTGCTCCGGGTAGAGCTGATCGAACAGCTCCTGGAGCCGCCTGGCATGCTTCACCGACACGGCGAAGACGATCGTCTTGCCCGGCAGTGTCCCCGAGGGATCCTTGATCGCCTCCTCCATGAGCTCGCGGACGATGACGGCGTTGGAGCCGCTGTTGGTGACCTTCTGCTCCAGGTCGGTCCCCTCGAAGTCAATCGCGTCGGGGTCGAGCCCCTCCAGCACCAGCTGCTCGCGCTTCTGATCGTCGAGCTCTGGCCCTCTGATTCCCTCCACCTGGAACTTGGTGCGGACTTTGAGCACCTCGAAGTCGCAGAGATACGGCGGGTCGTGCCGGACCGCCTCCTCGAAACCATAGGCGAACGTGGGATCACCCGTGCTGCAATCGAAGAGAGCAAAGGTGTCGTGCTCCACGTGGTCCCGCGGGGTGGCGGTGAGACCAAGCGTCAGGCCGTGGAAGTAGCGGACCACCTGCTGGTAGGTGTTGTAGATGCTCCGATGGCTTTCGTCCGCGATGATGAGGTCGAAGAAGAACGGCGAGATCCAGGTGGCCGGCGTCGTGCCAGCGTGGATCGAGTTGAGCATCGTGGGGTAGGTCGTGACGTACACCCGCCGGTCGCGCGCGAAGGCTGTATCCCCATCCCGTGGCCAATACGGGACCGCGGGCAGGTGCTCCTTGAACGCCTGGATGGCCTGTTCCTGGAGAGCGATCCGGTCCACCAGGAAAAGCACCCGCTTGACCCAATGGGCACGCATCAGCGTGTCCACCAGAGCCGCGGCGACTCGGGTCTTGCCGGTGCCGGTGGCCATCGCCATCAGAAACCGCCGTCGCCGGACTTCAATTGCTTCGAGGACGGCGCGGATGCCTTCGACCTGGTAGTCCCGCTCCACGATACGGGTATTGATGAGCTCAATGGTAAGAACTCCCCGAGTCTCCCGTCGCTGGGCGAGCCACTCGAGGTCGTCACGGGTTGGGAAGCCCATGACCTTGATCGGCGGGTATTGTTCCGAATCCCAGAAGAAGGTATCGAAGCCATTGGTGTACATGACGAACGGGAGCGGGCCGTGGTTCATCCGCTGGAGCTGCTCGGCGTACTGCTTAGCCTGCTCCTGCCCGAGCTCGGCGTCACGGCTGGTCTTCTTGGCCTCGATCACAGCGGTGGGCTTGCCCCGGAGGACGAGCGCATAATCGGCGAACTGGTGTCCAGCGTACGGGGGCCTGACGCGTTCGCGGAGTTCCGCCCCCGGTCCCTCCGCAACGTAGATGTCCAACTCCTGGATCACCTGAGTCGGGTCGTCCAGGTCCCAGCCGGCCAGCCGCAAGCGACCATCAATGAGTCGCTGGCGGGTGTCGGCCTCCGAGTACGGCTCGGGTGTCATGGCACCCTCGTCGTTCTCGCGATCACGCTTGCCTGCCGAGAAACGCCTCCACATTCGCCGCCTCGATCCGCGCCCGCTCGCCAGGTGCCAGGTCCAGCAGATCGAGCTTCGCCAGGCTCGTTTCCGGAATCCGGAGCGGCATCCCCGTACCGAACACGAAGCGCTCCACCCCGACCGTCTTGAGCAGGAGCTCGAGGTGATCCTCGGGCGGCCCCCAGATCCAGGAGATGTCCCAGAGGATCCGCGCCGCCTCGCCCGGGGTCGAGCCGAAGTGCACCTGCTCGATGAGCTCGCGGTCGGCGTGGGTGACGATCAGCCGGACCCGCGGGTCCGCCCGCACCAGGGCGCGCACCGCGGCCGGCGAGAGCTCCTCCGCCCGGTCGTTGGGATGCCGCTGGCGGATGTCCTCGAGGCGGACCGCCATCATGAGCGGGAGGCCGAGCCCGCCGCACCCGGCGGCCAGCGCCTGCACCTCGGCGCCTGCCGGATCGAGGCCGTAATGGGTCGGGTCGCACCGCGCGCACGGCGCCCCGCGGGCCACCGCGTCCCGCAGCACCGCTTCCCACTCGGGCAGCCCCGGATGCACCGCCGGCACCGGCCGGAAGCGCGGCTGCGCGTCGGCGGCACCGTACACCGCGGAGTTGCCCTCCGCCGGATCCCGCCAGAACACCGCCGACAGATTCGAGATCCAGCACTGCCCGATGCCGGTCCGGTCCATGGTGCCGAGCAGCCCCGAGGGCGACCCGCCGGGCGACCGCCGGAACGGATACCGTCCGAGGAAGGCGTTGACGTCGGTGCGCATCGTCAGCGCGGCTTCCGCTTCACGGGTGTCTCCGCCTGCTCCATGAAGCTCCCCTCGGGGAAAATCGCCGCGGCGTTCCGCCACCGGACTCCCTCCAGCTGATCCGGCGGCAGCAGGAGCTCCAGGTAGCGCAGCTTGGCCCAGCCGGTGTCGAGCGTGATGTCGGCGCCCCAGAGCAGCCGGCCCGCACCCACCGCGTCCACGCACGCCTCCAGCATCCCGCCGTCCACGCCGCTCCCCGACAGGTCCACGTGCACGTTGGCGAGCGGCCGCACCGCCTGGAGCGAGTGGAGCCAGTCGCCGCCGCCGCCGATGTGCGCCAGGATGAACGCGACTTCCGGATGCCGCCGCGCCAGCCGGCCCAGCTCCACCGCGTCCGACGCCTCCTGCCCCGGCCAGTCCTTTCTGCGGTGCTGCCATACGTGTTGCAGGACCGGTACCCGGTGCCGCCTAGCGGCGTCGCAGATCGGATCGAGCAGCGGATCGTCGGCCCGGCGGCTCGCGGCCAGCTTGATCCCGATCATCCCCCCCGCGAGACACCGCTCGATCTCGGCCAGCGCGTGCGCGGTGTAGTTCGGGTTGACGCAGGCGTAGCCGCGGATGAGCCCGTCGCGGCCGTGCTCCGCGATCAGCTCGAGCAGCGCGCCGTTCCCCACCGTCACGTCCTCCGCCGACGGGAAATAGGTAGGCGACGTCCGTCCCCAGCTGCCCAGGATCGAAGCGACATGGCAGGTGATGCCGATCCGCGCTCCCGCGCGGAGCCGGCTCGCATTCCGCTCGGCCCAGTCGGCCCTCGGGCCTCCGGGGTGGAAGAAGTGGGCGTGCACGTCAACCAGCGCGCCGGCCATCGGCTATCGCTCCCCCGCCCCGGACAACCTGCCGGGGAATCTTACTCCGTTGCCTCGAGCACTTCCGCGAGAACCTCCAGCGCCGTCTCGACCGCGGCCACGTCGTGCGCCAGCGCCACGAAATTGTACGCCGTGCGCTTGAAGAGGAGCCCCCGCCTGGCGCACTCCCGCGCCACCCGCGCGGACGCCTCCTGGTCGGCGTGGCGGAGGTAGCACATCTCCGGAATCCCGCCCACCCGCTCGATCCGGCCGGGGTAGCGCGCCGCGATCCGCTCGAGGCCCGCGAAGAGCTGCCCGCCGCGCTCGGCGAGGCGCGCGGGCAGATCCTGCTCCCGCGCGACCCGCACCACCGCCAGCGCCGCCGCGAACGAGATGGATTCGGTGGCCATGGTGGAGGAGATCCAGGTCTCCTCCACCCGCCGCATGAGCTCGGCCCGGCCGCCCACGGCGGCGAGCGGATACCCGTTCGCGATCGCCTTGCCGAGCACCACTAGGTCGGGCTCGCCCCCCCAGCGGGCCGCGGCGCCGCCCATCGCGACCCGGAACGCCGTCTTGATCTCGTCGAAGACGAGGACCGCACCCACCCGCCGGGTCTCCTCCCGCAGCACCTGGAGCCATTCCGCCTTTGGCTCCGCCTCCACCACCGGCTCCACCACCACGCAGGCGAGCGCGTCACCCGCCTTGCGGATGCGCGCAGCACTCCGCTCGGCATCGTTGAACGGGATCTCGCCGAAGAGCGCCCGCACCGCGCGCGGCACCCCGGCCCCGGTGCTGCACCAGTCGAGCCAGCCGTGATAGCCACAGCCCAGCACCCGGTCCCGTCCGGTCGCCACCCGGGCGAGCCGCACCGCGGCCGCGACCGCCTCGGCGCCGGACTTCAGGAAGCGCACCTGCTCCACGTGCGGCATCACCTGGCAGAGCTCGGCCGCGAGCTCCTCCTCCTCCACCGGAGCCAGCGGCCCGATGCCGCCGCGCGACACCGCCCCGATGACCGCCCGATTCACCTCGGCCTGACCATACCCCAGCGCCACCGCGCCGAGCGCCATGATGAAGTCGAGGTACTCCTCACCGCCTTCGTCCCAGACCCAGCAGCCCGCGCTCCGCGCCATCCGGAACGGCGCCGGGCCGGGCCCCTCGCCGAAGAGCGCCGCCGGCCGCTTGCTGCCGGTCGAGGTGAACCCCGCGACGCTCATTCGCTCCGGCATACCGTGACCCCGTCCGCCGCCCAGCGGCACGGCAGCAGGCGTGCGCCGGCCTCGCGCGCGGCGCGGGCCGCCTCCGCCGGATCGTCCCCCGCGATGAAGAACATGCAGCCCCCGGCGCCGGCGCCCGCGGCCTTGCCGCCCAGCGCGCCGGAGGCGCGCATCGCCTCCTCGAGGTGGGCCATCGCGTCGGTCCGCATGCCGCGGTCGAGCCGCTGCTGGTGCCGCCAGTTGAGACTCTGGAGCCGCGCCACCCGGGCGAGATCCCCCGCGACCAGCGCCTCGGCCATCCGCTCGGCCACGTCCGCCAGCTCCCGGAGGGCGCCCGTCACTTCGGGGTCGCCGCGCTCGAACGCGTCCATGACCCGCTCGATGGTCCGGGAGGAGACCCGGGAAGTCCCGGTGTAGCAGATCACGATGCGCTCGGCGAGCGCGGTGGCGAAGGCGGGGTCGAGGTGGAGCGGCTCCGCGGACACGACCCCGCGCTCGAAGGCAAGCCGGTGAAATCCGCCCAGCGCCGCCGCGTATTGATCCTGCCTGCCGCCGGGGAGCGCGGCCCCCACGTTCTCGAGCTGGAACGCCTCCTCGGCGGTCTCGATCGGGGAGCGCGAGAAGCCGCGCGCCGCGTCGAGGGCCGCGACCAGCGCCACGTCGAGCGCGCCCGAGCTCCCCAGCCCCGAGCCCGGCGGCACCTCCGACCGGGTGCGGAGCGAGCAGGGTTCGATCCCGGAGCGGCGGAGCGCGGCCCTGAGGAGATCGAGCCGCCCGTCCGGCGCCAGCGCATCGCGGCCGTCAAGCTCGACCGTCTCGTCCAGGTCTTCGGAGTGCAGCAGGTACCGGTCTCCGCCGGGGCGGAGCTCGACGGACGCCCGGAGCTCGATCGCGGCATTCACGACGGTGCCCCGCTCGCGCAGGGCGAACGGCGCCACGTCGGTCCAGCCGCCGGCGAAGTCGAGCCGCACCGGGGCGGAGGCGCGGAATACCTGGCCGCTCACGCCGCCACCTCCTCGGAGGACCGTCGCTCCCCGCTCACTGCTCACTGCCCACTGCTCACTGCCCACTGGCTTATCGTCACCAGCTCCCCCCGGAGATCCATCCGCACGCCCCGCACCCGCCGATTCATGCCCTGGACACCGCGCGCGTGATAGAGAAACACCGCCGGCATCGAGTCGGCGAAGAGACGGAGAAGTCTCTCGCGGTCGCCGTCCGGACGCAAACCGGCCAGATCGAGGAGCCGCGGGAGGTGGCCGAGCTCCAGGTCGCCGGCGATGCCCATGACCGCCGCGTCGAAGTCGTGCGACGGCCCCTGCACCCGGTCGAGATAGGTCGAGAGCTCGAGCTGGCGGATGCGGGCGCGGATGCCGGCGCGGGCGAGCTGGGCCTGGAGCATCTGCTCCAGCGCGGCGTCGCCGCTTCCCACGGTGAGCAGCTCGAAGTCGAGCGGGGCCGCCGGGGCATCCGCCAACCCGGCCGGCCGGGCGATCTCCTCGGATTCCGCCGGCGGGCCGAGCGGCGGCGGCACCGGCCCGGTGGCCGGCGTCGCATACCCGAAGAGAACCCCGTCCACGATCGCTCGCCGGTCCACCGCCGCGGCGACCGCCCGCCGGGCGGCGAGGCGATCGAAGGGAGCGTGACGCAGATTGAAGAGCAGCGAGTAGCTGAAGAGGAGCGGGTAGTCGAGCACCGCGAGCCGCGGATCCCGGCGCACGAACTCGGCGTGCGAAGGGCTGATCCCGGCGAAGTCGAGCTCGCCGGAGGTGAGCGCGGCGAGCTTGGTGGTGGGCTCGTCCACCACCGCGATGACGAAGCGGTCGAGCCGGGGCGGGCCGCCCAGCGCCTCGGGAAAGCCGGGGTTCGCGGCGAACACCCAGCGCCGGTTGGGCTCGTGGGCGACGAAGCGGAAGGGGCCGTTCCCGACCGGCCTCCGGTTCCATTCCGCCTCGCGGAAACGGGCTCGCGGCACCGAGTCGAGCAGGTGGCGGGGCAGGATCGCGAGGTCGGTGAGCACGTCAGGGAGCGCCGACCGGGCGGCGGCGAAGCGGAGCACCAGCGTCGTGTCGTTCGGCGCCACGACCTCCGCGAGATCGGCCAGGTCCCGCTGGCGCGGATAGCCGGTGGCGGGGTCCCGGGCGGCGTCGAGGGTCCAGGCGGCGTCCCGCGCGGTGGTGGGCGCACCGTCGTGCCAGCGGAGCCCGTTGAAGATGCGCAGGGTGAGCGTGGTGCGATCGGGCGACCAGCTCCACGCGCGCGCCAGGTACGGCGCCGGCGCGAGCGTGCTGTCGTAGCGCACCAGCGTCACCAGGAGGACGTAACGCTGCACCTGCCTGGCGAGCGGGTGTACGGTGAGGAGCGGGTTCGGGCTCTGGAGGTCCGCCCCGGAGGCCACGATCACGGTGTTGCCCCGCCGGGCGGCGGGGGAGCAGGCCGCCGCGAGAACGAGGAGGCCGGCGAGGGCGTGTCGCACGAGCGTTGGCTGCGCCGCGAGCGGCGCGCCGATCGAGACGGTCAGGGCGGGCTGCCGGCCCCTCCCCCCGGTTCGGTGAGCTTCCGCAGGATCTCCTCGTAGTAAGGTTTTTCCCGGAGGCTCGCCCGCGACCCGGGGAAGTACACCAGGCTCAGGCTCGCGCCCGCGTCGTTGAGGTCGGTGAGCACGACCGACACCCGCTGATCGTTGGAGAGCCGGGTGTTGTCGATCATCGGACTGCTGAAGAAGCCGACGTCGAAATCCACCGCGTAGCGCACGCTGCCTGCGCCCCCCGTCGCGCCGGGATCCCTGGGGGTTTCGATCTCGAGACTCACGTGGACGAGGCGCTGGGCGGTGTCCGCCTTCATGACCGTGACCCGGAACCGGCGCTGGATGCCGTCCAGCGCGAGGGTCACGTCCTCCAGCTGCTCGGAGGCGGTTCCGGCGAGCAGGCTGTCGGTGAGCAGCAGGGTCCAGTCGAACCGGCGGCCGCCCGACTCGAGGACGATCATCTGCTTGCGGGTGACTTCGCGGGCCAGGTCGCTCAGCCGGTCCTCGTAGGCCCGCCGCGCCGCGAGCGGCAGGGCGGACTGGTAGATCTCGCGGCGGAGATGGAGAAACAGCGGCGTCAGGTTGAGCGCCTCGTGGAAGTTCTGCGCCAGGAGCTCCATCTTGAGCAGCTTGTTCTCGATCGTGGCCGTGCCCGGGTCGAAGAACGACCCGATGATGGACTGGAACATCTCCTTCCGGAGGGTCGCCTCCGACTCCTCCCGCCGGCTCATCAGCTCGGAGTAGAGGCGGAGCCGGGCGTCGTTGCTCTGCTGGCGGTCGAGGGCGCTGGAGCCGATCAGGCCCAGGCTCGCCACCGCGATCGCGGTGAGCAGCCCACCCACCGGGTGGAGCATGATCGCGAGCTTGTCCCACCGGTCCTTCTTCGGGGGCGGCGCTTCGCTCATCCCGGCCTCCTACACCCGCTTGAGGATGTACTTGCCGGCCTGCTCCTCCACCACCAGCCGGTACCGGGTGGGCTTCTCGAACACCACGACGTCGACGGCGAGGGATTGCTCCTTCCAGGTGATCTGGAGCCGGCACTTGCCGTTCGAGTTGCCGCGGAGCCGGAACGAGCCCGCCTTGTCGGTCTTGCCCTCGACCGTCTCGGCGCCGCACTTGAGCTGCATCGGCACGTCGGCGAGGTACTGGTCGCCGGAGCGGAGATCGCCGGAAATTTCGCCCCCCGCGAGGCGGGTGAGGGCCAGGAACAGCGTGAGCATCAGGGTGCCTCCCTGGGATGGGGACCTGGCGGAATCTACCACGACATCTCCCCGCTCCCCATGTGGTACATTCCCGCCATGCCTCGCGGACTCCTGCTCCGCCCGCTTCGCGGCGCGGCGGTCGTGCTGGGCGTCGTGACGCTGACCTTCATCCTTCTGCACCTGGCCCCGGGCGACCCGGTCCGCCGGCTGCTCGGCCCCGCGGCCACCGAGGCCCAGATCGAGGCGGCGCGGCACGGGCTTGGACTCGACCGGCCGCTCCTGTCCCAGTACGCCGACTGGCTCGGGCGCACGGCGCGGGGCGACTTCGGCACCAGCATCGCCCAGGGCCGGCCGGCGGCGGCGCTCCTCGCGGAGGCGTGGCCGGCGACGGCGTTGCTCGTCGTGCTCTCGATCGCGCTGAGCTGGCTCGGCGGCATCGCGATCGGCGCGCTCCAGGCCAATACCCGGCGGCGAGCGCTCGACTCGACCGCCTCGACCGTCACGGTGGCGCTCAACGCCATGCCGGGCTACTGGCTGGGTCTGGCCCTCGTGATGGTCTTCACCTACCGGCTCCGCTGGCTCCCGGCCTACGGCGCCGCGGGCCTCGACGCCGAGTTCCTGAGCGGGCCCGCCCGGCTGCTCGACCGGCTCCGGCATCTCGCCCTCCCGCTCGCCACGCTCAGCCTGATCGGCATCGGCGGCGCCGCCCGCTTCTCCCGCGCGGCGATGCGCGAGCTGCGCGACGCGCCGTTCCTCCTCGCCGCCCGGGCGCGGGGGCTCACCGAGCGGCGGGTGGTGGTCCGGCACCAGCTCAGGAACGCGCTGGTCCCCGTCGTCACGCTGCTCGGTCTCTCGCTTCCCGCCATTTTCTCGGGCGCCGTGTTCGTCGAGGCGATCTTCGCCTGGCCCGGCGTGGGGCAGGTGCTGGTCCAGGCGGTGCAGGCGCGCGACTACCCGGTGGTGATGGCCGCCGCCACGATCAGCGCCGTGCTGGTGGTCGGGGGGAATCTGCTCGCCGAATTCCTGGTGACGGTGGTGGACCCGAGGGTGCGGGAGCACCATGCCGCCGCGTGAAGGCCTCCCCGCGCCGCGGGGGGCGGGGCGCGACCCGCGGGCCCGGATCGGCCTCTCGCTCCTCGGCCTCGTGACGGCCCTCGCCCTCCTCGCCCCTACCGTCTCTCCGGTGAGCCCCGACCTGCAGCGCGACGTGGCGGCGACCCGGTTCCTGGCACCGCTCGCCACCGACGGTCACGGGGTCTTTCACCCGCTGGGCACCGACCGGCTGGGCCGTGACGTGTGGGCGCGGCTGGTGTACGGGGCGCGGGTGTCGCTGGTGGTGGGGGTGCTCGCGATGGCGGTTTCCCTGCTGATCGGGATCGCGGTCGGCGCCGCCGCCGCGGGCGGCCCGGCCGGGGTTTCTGCCGTGCTGCTCGGCGCCGCGGACTTCGGCCTCGGGCTGCCCCGGGTGGTGCTGCTCCTGCTCCTTGCCTCGCTCTGGCCGCCGAGCGCGGCGCTGGTGGTCGTGGTGCTCGGGGTGACCGGCTGGATGCCGATCGCGCGGCTGGTCTACGCCGAGCTCCGGGCGCAGCTGGTCCGGCCGTATGTGGAGGCGTCGGTGGCGCTCGGCGCGCGGCGGTTCCGCGTGCTGCTGCGCCACGCGCTGCCTAACGCGCTGGCGCCGGTGCTGGCCCTGGCGACGCTGGGCGTGGGGAATGCGATCTCCCTGGAGGCGGGGCTTTCGTTCCTCGGCCTCGGCGTTCAGCCGCCCCAGTCGTCGTGGGGGAGCATGATCGCCTCGGGGCGCGACACGGTGGTCAACGCGCCGTGGGTCGGGCTCGCGCCGGGGATCGCGCTGGTGCTGGTGGTGGTGGGATGCACGCTGGTGGCGGACGGGGTGTCGGAGCGGCGGGGCGGGGACTGAGGCAGCGTCAACGGTCAACGGTGCCGGGCCCCGCGGGCCGACGCCGCCTTATGCGCGCGGCGTTCCGCAAATTATGACCGACCGCGAACCGCAGTCGAAGCGGGTGTTTCGCTGGGATCGGGCTGGATATCCATACAGCGGTCGCAAGCGGAGCGGAGCTATCGCTGCGGTCCCTGGCAGGGCGACATGGGAGATCGTAGAATGGCGGGTGCAGGTGAAGTCTTGGTCAGGTGCACAGCGTTGGTGTAACCGCATGCTGCCTCAACTCCGGTTGTCCGTGGCAGCGTCACCTGGACGCGTCACTTGAGTCTGACCCGTGCGAAGGCGAGCGTTAACCTCAGTCCTTGGGCTAATCTTCCATGAACGGTGACGCATTGACCGGTCCGGCGGTCGAGAATCGAGACGGTATTGCCGTGCTTCGCGGCAGCGGCCTCACCCGGGGCTGGAATGGAATCCGGTACAAGACCGGCCTGTCAGGGAAGAACACCAGCGCCAAGCAGCTCTCACTGAACGTGGCGACGATTCCACCCGGTGGGGTGGCCTTCGCTCATATTCACGTAGATTTCGAGGTCATGCTCTACATCCTCGAAGGCGCGGTTCGCCATGAGTACGGCGCGTCCCTCGAGAACCAGGTGGACAACGTCGCCGGCGATTTCATCTTCATCGAGCCGGGCGTACCCCACGAGGTGTGCAACCTGAGCGCCACGGACCCGGTCGTCGCAGTGGTTGCGCGTTCGGACCCCAGCGAGTGGGAACACATCGTGGAGTACCCGAGCCGGCGTCGCCAAGCGCAGGGCGTCAGGCCGCACCCATAGGAGCTCCCATGCTCATCCAGGACCTCGTATCCGCTTCTCGCATGTCTCTGGGCCACGCGATACGAGGCGCTCCAACACACTTTGTCGCGACGGCGCTCCTCGCGGGAGTTCCTGCGGCGCGTGGACAAGCGATGATGCGCGTCCGTTGCGGTCTAAGGAGAAGCACGTGTTAAGCGGAGCCACTGTCCAGATTGTTCGCGTAAGCCGTGGGGTGCGAGATTCTCAGGCGAGCGAGTCATTCTTGGCGTGGTTGTGAGGACTCACCTTCCAGAGCGTGTCCGCTGGCGATCGAATCATCTGCTCGAACGGAGAAGTCCTTTTCCATTACGGCGACTTGAGACGAACCGACTTGCAGACTTCTCTACACTGGAGAATCGATGGCCACCACCGACTCGGTCTTTCAACGCGCGTTGTCCAACATGCTTACGGAGATTTTCGATGGCCCGCCCGGCCAGGAGGCGTATCTGCTCAACCCGGGTGATCCTGGGCTTCTTCGCCAGCTCGACGCGCTCGAAGCGAGCGCAGCGTCGAAG
>DASYRI010000038.1:0-15415 GCA_036004545.1 Gemmatimonadales bacterium | reverse complement strand
CACCGACAGCGCCGGCGACTACAACATCACCCTCGGCGCCGACGCGCGGATTGGCATCGGCGACCAGGTTTCGATCGACGCCTACGCCGCCCACACCGAGACGCCGTCCCGAACCCGCGCCTCCAACGCCGCCAACCTGAGCGGGAGCTACACCACCCGGCAGTGGGAGCTCGGACTTGCGCTCAGGCAGGTGGATCCCGACTTCAACCCGGAGGTGGGCTTCCTCGAGCGGCCCAGCTTCCGGTTCTGGAACTTCCGGATCCTCCGCCACCTGCGCACGCCGCGCATTTCCTGGTTCCGGGAGACCCGGCCCCACATCACCTTTCGCCAGTACGACGACACCGACGGAAGGCCCCAGAGCCGGCTGATCCACATCGACAGCCACTTCCTCCTCGCCAACGGGTCGTTCTTCGAGGCGCCGGGACTCAACTTCATCCGCGAGGCGCTGCCGGAGCCGTTCGAGATCGCGCCCGGGGTGGTGCTCGAGCCGGGGATCTACGACTGGTTCGAGTGGCAGATGAACTACAACACCAATCTGAGCGCGCCGTACTCGGTGGGCGGGAAGGCGTCCATCGGCGCCTTTTACACCGGCCGCCACCGGGCGCTCCAGGCCAACTTCACCGCCCGCCCCAACCAGAAGTTCAACGCGGCGGTGCGGCTCAATTACGACGACGTGGTGCTCAGGGAGGGGGGATTCGAGCGGGTGCTGGTGGGGCTCAAGCTGGCCTACGCCTTCACGCCCCGGATCTACCTCCAGTCACTCCTCCAGCACAACAACCAGGCGCACAACCTCTCGGCAAACATCCGGTTCGGCTGGCTGGGGCCGGCGGGCACCGGGCTTTTCCTGGTGTACAACGAGGGGCGGGAAACCGGCGGAAACTCCCGGCCGCTGGAACGGGCCTTCGTGGTGAAGTTTACGAGGCAGTTTGATCTTGGGAGCTAGCGAGTAGGAGGTAGCGAGGAGCGAGAAGGGGGTGGTGGGGCGGCCCTCCTCGCTCCTCGCTATCTCCTACTTCCTGACCTTCAGATTCAGGCCGTGCTGATCCGCGCGCAGGTCCAGCACCGCCCGACCCTGCCCGTCCCGCACCGAGACGACTGCCCCCTGCGAGTCCGCCTTGAGGGAGAAGCTCCCCTGTCTGCTGCTGCCGTGGTCGAGGAGGTCGTAGGTACCTTCCGCCTGAACCGCACCGTTCGAAGAGCTGGTGAGCGAAGCATTGAGGCCCCGAATCTCCGAATGGCGCCAGCGCTCCACGTCGTGGCGCGAGAGATAGAGCGGGCGGCCCAGATTGCCGGGGTCGAAGATCACCTCGCCCACGTCGACCAGGTTTTGCCGGGTCAGCGCGGCGGGCTCGGCGCACCGGAATCCGCTCCGGTCGTCCGACCACTGAAGGCGGTCCACCGTGAGGGAGCACTGGCGCAGGCCGTCGAGCGCGCCGAGGTCGCTCAGCCGAACCCGAATGGTGGCCCGGCCGACGTCGTGCGGTCCGCTTCGCCGGACGTCCACGGCGGTCACGTCGCCCACTCTCCGGCCGTCGATCCGGAAGCCGAGCTGGGCGAGTTGAAGGGGAAGCCTGGTGGCGGCGCTGGCGAGGAAGGAGCTGAGCTCGTTCTTTCCCTTGTGAGCCGCGGCGCGGACCGTCATGCCCAGCGCGAAGATCAGCGCGATGCCGAGGGCGATGCGGGTCCAGTAGCGGCTCCAGTAGCTGCGCATGGGAACCTCCGGGGGGAGCTGGCCAACGGTGAAACGTTGCAACTCGTTACGTGACGGCTCGAGCAATTGTTTCAGCTTGCTTGCCCGAACTCGGCCCCAGCCCGTATGTTGCCCGCCTCCCGGTGCCGCAGGCCTCTCGTGGGGGCTCGCTTGTCCGTCCTGACAGGTTCACGGCTGGGCATCTGCGCCGCAACAATCTGGGTGGGCGCCGCCTGCCGGATAGAGCTGCACCCACCCTCGCGCCCGACGCCGCCTGCCTCCGTGCCCGCCGCGACTCCGGTGCATCCCGTGCTGCGCGACAGCTCTCGCGCGGTCCTCTGGGTCCCGCCCGACTCCGAGATTCCGGACGGGGAGCTGGGCCGGGCCATCCGCCGGGGGCGGGCGCTCCTGGCCCACACCCGCGACTCGCTGCCCAGGTACGCGGGCAGTGCGCTCCGCTGCTTCAGCTGTCACCTGCAGGAGGGGGCCCAGGTAGCGTCGCTGCCGCTGGTGGGCGTCTACTCGCGCTTCCCGCAGTACCGGAGCCGGAACGGCCTGGTCAATCTGCTGGAGGACCGGATCAACGACTGCTTCGAGCGGAGCCTTAACGGGAAAGCTTTGCCGCGAGACGGGCGCGACATGCGGGACATCGTCGCCTGGCTGGCGTGGATCTCCCGGGGAATCGCGCCCCCCGGCGAGCTGCCGGGCACCGGCTCCGTCAGGTTCGCGCCGCCCGCGGAGGCCGGGGATACGGCGCGGGGCCGGGAGGCCTTCGCGCAAGCCTGTGCCCGCTGCCACGGTCCCGACGGACAGGGCACCGCGCTGGCGCCTCCGCTCTGGGGGCCGCGCTCGTTCAACATCGGCGCCGGCATGGCCCGCCTTCGGACGGCCGCGACCTTCATCCGCTACAACATGCCGAACGACCGGGCCGTGGCGCTCACCGACCGGCAGGCGTACGACGTCGCGGCCTACCTGGTCTCCCGGCCGCGCCCGGACTTCGCCCGGAAGGATCTCGATTGGCCGAACGGCGATCCGCCGCCCGACGTCGCCTATCCGACGCGGGCGGCGGGGCGGAGGCCGTAGAGCTTGCGTCTTTGCGTCCTTGTGTCTTTCATCGTGGCATTCCCCACACTCGGGAGGCCCCGATGGCTCGCTTCGCCTCCGCCCCGACTCCGCGCCGCGGCTTTCTCGCGCGCCTGGCCGGCGCCGCCGCGGCCCTGACCGCAGGCGCCGCGGCGCCCGGCTCCCTCGCCGCCCAGGGCCCCACGGCGGCGCAGGACAAGTGGCTCGATCGCCTCACCGGGAGGCATCGCTGCCTGTTTGACTTCCCGCTCCACAACGACGGGATGCCGCTGATCCACATCTACAACTACATCAGCACCTACAAGCGCGACTACAGCGAGCCGCCGACCGCGATCAACGCCATCGGCACCTTCTACGGCGCGCCCGGTTTTCCCGCCAGCATGCCGCTCGCGTGGAACGACGCGGTGTGGGCCAGGTACAGGATCGGGGAGGTGCTCAAGCTCGTGGATCCTTCCACCAAGGCCCCGACCACCCGCAACATGTTCAGTCGTCCCAGGGCCGGCGACCCGGTGCTCTTCGGCGGGGCGATGGCCCAGGCCGGGATCGAGAGCCTGCAGAAAGCCGGGGTGACCTTCCTCATGTGCAACAACGCCTTCATGGCGTGGGTGGGCTTCATCTCGGGCAACGGGACCAAGGGGAATCCCGCCACCATCGAGCGCGACATCCGGGCCAACCTGCTGCCGGGCGTCATCACCGTGCCGGCGATGGTGATCGCGATCGAAAAAGCCCAAGGCAAGGGGATAGCTTACAACCGTCAGTAACTGCGTCAACGGTCAACAGTCAACCGTCAACGGGAACTACCCCGACGAGAGGATCTTCTCTCATGGGGCTGGTCCCGTTGACTGTTCACGGGTCACGCGTTTTCCAGCGGTCCATCTCCCGCCTCTCCCGCTTTGTCGGCCGCCCTTTCGGAAGCCCTCCCCCTATCCGTGTCGCCAGACGATGCAGCTCGGCCAGCCGCTCCCGAGCGGACCTGGAGGCTTCTTCCTCCCGGTAGAGTGTCGCGGCCACCGCCGCGGAGCCCCGCCGGGCGGCGAGCGCGGTGACCGTTACCCGGGACTCGAACGCTCCGAGGCGAATGCGCAGCGTGTCGCCGGGACGGACCGGCTTCCCGCGCTTGGCCTTCTCGCCGTTGAGCTCCACCTTGCCGCCCTCCACCGCCTGCGCCGCGAGCGAGCGGGTCTTGAAAAACCGCGCGGCCCAGAGCCACTGGTCGAGGCGGACGGTAGGAAGGTCGCCTGGGGACATGTTGGACTCCGGTGCGGGAACTTCGTCAACGGTCAACGGTGAACGGGAACAGCCTCGCCGAAACGATCTTCGCCTTCGGGGCGAGTAGTGTTGACCGTTGACCGTTGACCGCCCCTCACCCGCCCAACCGTCTCGCCGTCTTGGGCTGATAGCCGACCGCGCCATTCAGCCACCGGATGAACGGGAGCATCACGGCTACGTCCCTGGACAGCGTGGCCGGAAGCCGGGGCGAGCTGATCTCCCTGACCGGGAGTCGTCGCGAAATGGTGAACGACTGGTAGCGCAACCAGCGCTCCGCCGGGTGGCCCGGGAGGTAGCCGCGGGGAAGCCGGGTGAGCATCGCCTCCTGGGAGAGAGTCCCGAAGCGGCGCCTGAAAGCCGGACGGCGGGTTACCGCCTCGAACCCCCGCGGATCCTCGCTCAGCGCATCGCGGATTCTGGCCAGGGTGGGCCGGGGCGGCATCCAGATGCCGCCGGCGATGAAGCTGCCGCTCCCGTCGAGGTGGAAGTACACGCCCGCGCCGCCGCCGTCGGCCTCCTGGCCGACGCCCTTCCCGGCGTCCTGGTGGTAGAACCAGCAGCCCGCATTGGTCTTGTAGGGGGACTTGTCCTTGGAGAACCGGATGTCGCGGTGGATTCGGAACATGGAGCGGCGCGGATCGCCGACCAGCTCCGGTGCGACGGCGGCGAGCTGTACGTCCACCTCCTCCACCAGGGCGCGCATCGGCCCCCGGATCT
This sequence comes from Gemmatimonadales bacterium, assembly GCA_036004545.1. Lineage (GTDB taxonomy): Bacteria > Gemmatimonadota > Gemmatimonadetes > Gemmatimonadales > GWC2-71-9 > JABFSM01. The sequence goes on along the minus strand of DASYRI010000038.1, from coordinate 10,656 downwards.
CGGCCTCGTAGAGGTCCCGGTGGGCCTCGAACCAGGCCCGCTCGTTGTGGCGGGCGAGGCTCCGGAAGAAGCGCTGCGCGGCGGGACGGAAACCCACGAATGACGTCATGGGGACCTGGTGGCGACGAGTCAAGAGTCAACAGTCAACGGTCAACAGTCAACGGTACCTGCCCCGTGCGCAAGGATTATCGCCTACGCGGTAGTTCCCGTTGACCGTTGACTGTTCACCGTTGACGCTTCACCCCTCCCGGCTCCCCCATCGCCGGCGAACAGTTTAAGTTGCCACAACTTCCGGTGCCAACATCATTGCCCACGCCTCCGACGCCGTCCGTCGTGCCTGACGGTCCGCCCACTCCCTTCCCCCGCTCCCTCCCCCGTGCCCAGTCGGGGAGCGGCCGGGGGGAGCGGCGGGTCGGCCCGCTGGAGCGGGGGATGTTGTTGCGGGGCCTGTACGTCGGGCGGGTGGTGCTCGCGGCCGTCGTGCTGGTGCGCGCCGCCCTGGCCCGGGAGACCGCGCCGGAGACCGCCTTCACGGCCATGCTGGTGGTCATGACCGCCTACGCCGTGACGGCCTACGGGTCGTTCGTCACCTACATGCGCAAGGCGCCGATCGGGCCGACCTTCCTGCAGAGCCAGGCGGCGACCGATCTCCTCCTCGTCACCACGATGGTGCATTTCGAGGGGGCGAGCCACACCGGGTGGGCGGCCCTGTACGTCGTGGTGATGGCCGTCTACGGGCTCCTGATGCCGCTCCGGGCGAGCCTGATGACGGCGTTGTTCGGCGCCGCCCTCTTCCTCGGCGATTCCTACCTCACCTCGCCGGGGCCGATCCCGGGCTGGCTCTGGGGCCAGCTGGCCGCGTTCACCGTCGTCTTCCTGGTGGTCGCCTCCCTCGGGCAGCGGCTCCAATACGCCTCGGTCGAGCAGAGCCAGCTCGCGACCGAGCTCCACCGGGTCCGGCTCGAGGCGGACGAAATCCTTCAGAACATCCGCTCCGGCGTCCTGACCGTGGACGCGGGGGGCCGGCTCGCCTACATCAACGTCGCCGCCGAGCGGCTGCTCGATCTGCCCAGCGCCCAGTACCTCGGCCTGCCGGTGCTGACCGAGCTGGAGCTCCGGTCCCCGGAGCTCTGGGCAGCCGTCGTCGCCGGGGTCCAGGAGGGCCGCCGGGTGAGCCGGGCGGAGGGGAAGGCGTGCCGGCCCGGCGGCAGGCAAGTGCCGATCGGGCTTTCGACCACCACATTCCAGACCGCCGCCGACGGGGAGTCCAGCGTCACCGCCATCTTCACCGACATCTCCGAGATGCAGCAGCTCCAGGAGCTCCACGTGCGCGCCGAGCGGCTCGAGGCGGTTGCCGCGCTGTCGGCCTCGCTCGCCCACGAGATCCGCAATCCCCTCGCCTCGATCCGGAGCTCCGTCGAGCAGCTCGCCCGCAGCGCCGGCGGCGGCTCCGACGACAAGGTGCTGGCCGCCCTGGTGGTGCGGGAGAGCGACCGCCTGAGCCGGCTGCTGAACGAGTTCCTCGACTTCTCCCGGGTGCGCGCCACGAACCTCGAGCCGGTGGACCTGATGGCGGTGGTCCGGGACGCCGCCCAGATGGTGCGCGAGCATCCCGACACCGGGCCCGGGGTGGAGATCGTGGTGCAGGGCGAGCCGCTGAAGGTGGAGGCCGACGAGGACCTGCTCCACCGGATCGTGACCAACCTGATCCTCAACGCGGCGCAGGCGATGAACGGCGCCGGTCGCATCGAGGCGATCGTGGACGAGCCCGACCCCGCCGAGCTGCCGCGGGGGGCCGACTTCGACCGCCCGGTGCGGCTGCGGGTGCGGGACAACGGGCCGGGGATTGACCCCGAGCTCCAGCCGCGGCTCTTCCAGCCCTTCGTCTCCGGCCGGCCCGGCGGGGGCGGGAGCGGGCTCGGCCTGGCCATCGTGCAGCGGGCGGTGGCGGCGCACCGGGGACTGGTCTTTCTTGAGTCGGAGCTGGGCGAAGGAACCGTGTTTACCATTCTGCTGCACGCGCAATGGCAGAGGGGGGACCAGGCATGATAGCGCAGCCCTCGATCCTCGTCGTGGATGATGAGTCGGGCATTCTCGACACCCTCAGGATCCTCCTCCGCAAGGACGGCTTCGAGGTCACCACCGCGCAGGGGGGCAAGGCCGGGCTGGAGCAGATCCGCTCGGGCAGCCACGACATCGTGCTCACCGATGTCCGGATGCCGCAGGTGACCGGCCTCGACATCCTCCAGGCCGCCAAGGACCAGGACTCGATGACGCCGGTCATCCTGATGACGGCACAGGCGTCGCTTCAGACCGCGATCGCGGCGGTGAACGCGGGCGCCTTCTACTACATCCAGAAGCCCTTCTCCAACGACGAGATGCTCGCCATTCTCCACCGGGCGTGCGAATTCCGCCAGATCCGGGTAGAGAACCGGCAGCTCAAGCAGGAAATCCGGCGGAAGGACCGGAGCACCACCACCACCCGCCCGATCGGCAAGTCGCGGCGGTTCATCGACGTGCTCCGGCTGGCGGAGCAGGTGGCGCCGACCGACTCGACGGTGCTGTTCCAGGGGGAGAGCGGCACCGGCAAGGAGGTGCTGGCCCACTACATTCACAATCTCTCCAACCGCGCCGAGGGCCCGTTCCTCTCGATCAACTGCGGCGCGCTCCCCGAGAACCTGCTGGAGAGCGAGCTGTTCGGCCACGTGAAGGGCTCCTTCACCGGCGCGGTGCGCGACAAGCAGGGCCTCTTTGCCGCGGCCCGCGGGGGCACCTTCTTTCTCGACGAGGTCGGCGAGATGCCCCCCTCGCTCCAGGTCAAGCTGCTTCGGGTCCTCCAGGAGCGGGAGGTCATCCCGGTCGGCGCCACCGAGACCATCCCGGTGGACGTGCGGATCGTCGCCGCCACCAACCGCGATCTCGAGGAGGAGGTTCGCCGCGGCCACTTCCGCTCCGATCTCTTCTACCGGCTCAACGTGATCGCGGTGGAGCTCCCCTCGCTCCGGGAGCGGCGGGACGACCTGGTGCTGCTGATCGACCATTTCTTCCAGGAGCTCGCCGCCGACGGGAACGCCTCGAAGGCGCTCTCCAGCGACGCGCTCGACGCCGTCATGGTGTACGACTGGCCCGGCAACGTGCGGGAGCTGCAGAACGCCCTGGAGCACGCGGTGGTGCTGAGCAAGGGCAACCTGATCGAGCCGGTGGCGCTGCCGGAGCGAATCACCCGGCGGCGGCGGGAGCCGCTGGTGGCGGAGCGCTCGTCGCCCAACCCGTCGCTCGACGTGATCGAGCGGGCCTACATCATGTGGGTGCTCCAGGCCGAGGGCGGCAACAAGACCCGCGCGGCCGAGGTGCTGGGGATTGATCCCTCGACGCTGTACCGGAAGCTGAGCCGGTACGAAGAGCTGCCGGCCCAGGCGTGAGCCGAGCGATGCTGCCGGTTCTCGCCCTGCTGTTCGTTCTCTCCGGGGCGGCCGGACTCTTCTACGAGGCGGTCTGGAGCCGCTACCTCTCGCTGTTCGTCGGCCACGACGCCTACGCCCAGATCCTCACCCTGGTGATCTTCCTGGGCGGGATGGGCATCGGCGCCCTCGCCGCCGGCCGTCGCTCCGAGCGGCTCCGCGATCCCCTCTTCGTCTACGCCGTGGTCGAGGCGCTGATCGGGATCGTGGGTCTCGCCTTCCACGACGCGATGTACCTCCCGGTCACCGGCTGGGCGTTCGACCGGCTCTTCCCCATGCTGGGCGGCGCCGTCGCCGTGGCGCTCGCCAAGTGGCTGCTGGCCGGGCTGCTCATCCTCCCCCAGGCCATCCTTCTCGGGGCGACCTTTCCGCTGATGAGCGCGGGGGCCATCCGCCGGCTCCCCGAAGCGCCGGGCGGCACCCTCTCGGTGCTGTACTTCGCCAACAGCCTCGGCGCCGCCGCGGGTGTGCTGGTGGCGGGGTTCGTGCTCTTCCGCCTGGCAGGGCTTCCCGGAACCCTCGCCGCGGCGGCGATCCTCAACCTGCTCGTGGCGCTGGGCGCTCTGATCGTCTCCCGCGTGCGGCGGCTGTCGGGCGGGGAGGCGGACGGGCGGACGGGCGAAGTCGCGGAGGGGCGGACGGGCGGACCGGCGGTCGGGCGGTCCGGCGCAGATTGGGAACTCGGGGAGGGGAAGGAGTCCCTCCTCGCTCACTCCTCCTCGCTGACCCCTCTCTTACTGACCCTCGCCGCCGGCACCGCCGTCGCCTCCTTCATCTACGAAGTCGGCTGGATCCGGATGCTCTCGCTGGTGCTGGGAGGCTCGACCCACTCCTTCGAGCTGATGCTCTCGGCGTTCATCCTCGGACTGGCACTCGGGGCCTGGTTCATCCGGCGTCGCGCCGACCGCCTGAGCGACCCGCTCCGGACCCTCGCCATCGTGCAGCTCGCCATGGGGGCCCTGGCGCTCGCGAGCCTGCCCCTCTACCTCCAGGCTTTCGGCTGGACGGCGGCGCTGCTCCAGGCCACCGCCCGGACCGAGGCGGGGTACGCGCTCTTCACCGTCGCCCGCTATCTGATCTGCCTCGCGATCATGCTGCCGGCCACCTTCTGCGCCGGGATGACCCTCCCGCTCATGACCCGGATGCTCCTGGGAGCCGGGATGGGAGAGCGGGCCATCGGCGCGATCTACGGTGCCAACACGCTGGGCTCCATCGTGGGCGTGGCGCTCACCGGGCTGGTGCTGCTTCCGGTGCTCGGCTTGAAGGGCGCCCTGGTGGCGGGCGGCGTGCTCGACATGCTGCTGGGCCTGCTGGTGCTCCGTGCGCTGGTCCGGGCGGGAAGGCCCGCCCGCGGCCTCGCGCTGGTCGGCGCCGGAGGGGTGGCGCTCCTCGCCGCCCTGGCGCTCTGGGCGGTGCCGTGGGACCAGCACCTCCTCTCCAGCGGGGTCTTCCGGGTGGGTCGGGTGCCGGACCCGAAGCTCCGCGAGATCCTCTTCCACGCCGACGGCCGGACCGCTACGGTGCACGTCGCCCGCCTTCGCCCGGACGGCACCCGGGTTATCGCCACCAACGGAAAGCCGGACGGCTCGATCCCGGTGGGGTGGTTCGAGCGCTGCGATTCGCCTCTCCCGCCCCGTGCGTTCACCGCCGACGACGGCACCCAGGCGTTGCTCGCCCTGGTCACGCTGGCCCACGCTCCGGGCGCCCGCACCGCCGCGGTCATCGGGCACGGCACCGGGATGTCGTCACACCTCCTGCTCGGCAGCCCGCGGCTCACCCGGCTCACCACCATCGAGATCGAGCCCGCGATGGTGGACGGCGCGCGGGAGTTCTACCCCGCCAACCGCCGGGTCTTCGACGATCCGCGGTCCCACCTCGCCATCGCCGATGCGAAGTCGTATTTCGCCGCCGCCCGCGCCCGCTACGACCTGGTGCTCTCCGAGCCGTCCAATCCCTGGGTGAGCGGGGTGAGCGGTCTGTTCACCTCCGAGTTCTACAGCCGGATGCGGCGCTACCTCACCCCAGGCGCGGTGTTCGGCCAGTGGCTCCAGACCTACGAGCTGGATGACGGGCTGGTGCAGAGCGTCCTCGCGGCGCTGCACCGGAACTTCGCCGACTACCGGGTGTTCATGATCGACAGCGGCGACCTCCTCATCGTCGCCTCGTCCGCCGGGCCGCTCCCCCCGCCGGACTGGTCGGTGACCGGACTCCCGGAGATCCGGAAGGACCTCTGCCGGTTCCTGCCGGTCACCGGCCAGGCGCTCGCCCGAACCCTGGTGCTCGACCGGGCGGGCTTTGCGCCCGTGATGGATCGGGGGCTCCAGCCCAACTCGGACTTCTACCCCGTCCTCGACCTGGGGGCCGAGCGGGTGCGGTACCTTCAGCACACTGCGGTCGGCGTCGTCGGCCTCGCCGGAGGGGTGGTGGATTTCCTCGGCGATCCGGCGCTCCGCCCGAGCGGCTGGGATCCCGCCACGCCGAGCGCGTTGCTGCAGACGCCCGGGGTGGTCTCGATGCTGCGGGCGGCCCGGATCCGCCACCTCGCGCCTGACTCCAACTGGACCGACGGGTCCGCCGAGGCGCAGCGCTACCAGCGGCAAACCTGGTCCCGGCAGACGGTCGGGAGCGGCGACTCGGCGCCCGAGAGCTGGCGGAGCTGGACCGCCGACTTCTGGCGGCTCCGGGGCTGGCTGCACGGCGGAGAGGCGCCGGTGGACAGCGGGTTCTTCGCCGACGCGCGGCGCTACGTCCAGCGGGCTGGCGCCCCGGCGCCGGTGCGCGCGGCGGTCGCCTTCGGCGAAGCGCTGGCCCGCCGTGATCTGCCTGCCGCGGCAAGCGCAACCGGCCCGCTGCTGGAAGAGGCCCGCGCACGCCGGCTCTGGGTCCCCGCGGAGGACCTCCTCGACGGCGGGGTTCGGGCGCTGCTCGCCGCGGGGCAGGCGGACCGGGCGCGCGAGTCGTATGATCTGGTGCGCCCGCTCTCGACCCGGCGCAGCGACGATCTCCGGCTCGCGCTGCTCCAGGCCTACATCGACGCCGCCCAGCCCAAGGCCCCCTGAGATGGCGGTGAGAGGTGTAATGGACATCCCGAAGCTTTCGGTCGTGGTGCCGGTGTACAACGAGCGGGCCACGATCCACGGCATCGTGGAAAAGCTGCGCGCGGTGCCCCTGCCGATGGAGATCATCGCCGTCAACGACTGCTCCAAGGACGGCAGCGGCGACATCCTCGACCGGCTCAAATCGGACGAGGCGATCGACGTGGTGGTGCATCACCCGGTGAACCGAGGCAAGGGGGCGGCGCTCCGCAGCGGTATCGAGCACGCCTCCGGCGACGTCATCGTGGTCCAGGACGCCGACCTCGAGTACGATCCCGAGGACCTCCCCAGGCTGCTGGGCCCGATCATGGCGGGGAAGGCGGACGCCGTCTTCGGCTCCCGGTTCCTGGGTGGCGGCGGGCGGGTGCTCTACTTCTGGCACTCGGTGGGGAACCGGGCGCTCACCCTGCTCTCGAACATGCTCACCGACTTGAACCTCACCGACATGGAGACCTGCTACAAGATGGTGAAGGCGCCGCTCATGAAGTCGCTGGTGCTCACCAGCGACCGGTTCGGCTTCGAGCCGGAAGTGACGGCGCGGCTGGCGCAGGCCAGGGCCCGGATCTGGGAGCTGCCGATCAGCTACAGCGGGCGGACCTACGAGGAGGGGAAGAAGATCGGGTGGCGGGACGGGGTCGCCGCGTTCTGGCACATCGTGCGGTTCAACCTCTTTCCGCCCGGCCCCCGGCCCGCCGCCGTCCCCGTCGTGCCGGCCTCCCCGGCCTCTCCGCTGCCGCCGCGGCAGCAGCCCTGAGCGGTGGCGCGTCTCGATCGGGTCGTCACGCTGCTCGCCGCGAGCGCGTTGGCGGTGCTCGGGCTTCTCCCGATGGTGAACTGGATTCCGGGCGGGCATTCGGCCGACTGGTACCCCCGGGTGCTCCAGGACTGGCTGAGCGGAACCGCCATCGTCCTCGGGGTGGGCGTGGTGCTGGCGATGACCTCCCGGCGGCTGCCGTTCCTGTGGAAGGACGGACGGCTCACCGGAATCGGTGGGCTGGTGGAGCACCGTGGTGCACTGCTCGGCCTGGGCGTCGCCTGTGCGGTGCTCTACGCGATCGTCTCGCGAGCCATCTTCAACGGCCAGCCGCTCCTGATAGACGAGATCATCCAGGTGTTCCAGGCCCGGATCTTCACGGCGGGGCGGCTCTGGCTTCCGGCGCCGGCATTACCCGAATTCACCAGCGCGATGCACTTGATAGATACCGGCGGCCGGCTCTACGGCCAGTTTCCCGCCGGCGGGCCCGCGATGCTCGCGCTGGGATCGCTGGCCGGGGTGGAGTGGCTGGTGGGACCGGTCTTCGGCGCGGTGAGCGTGGTGTTGTTCGGCCTGCTGCTCTTGCGGCTCGAGCCGCGGCCCGGCGTGGCGGCGGGCGCGCTGCTGCTCTTCGCGCTGGCTCCGTTCGCGATCTTCATGAGCGGCTCGTACATGAACCACGTGACCGGGCTGACCTGGCTCCTGCTCGGCATGCTTGGACTCTCCCAGGCGACCGCCGGGGACGCGGGCCGTTTCCGCGCCGGACTCCTCACCGGGCTCGGGTTCGGTGTCGCGGCCACGATCCGCCCGGTGGATGCGCTTGCCTTCGCCCTCCCGGCGGGCGTCTGGCTCCTCGGCCGAGCCCTCCGGCAGCGCCGCCTCGGCGCGCTGCTGGGCGCCGGCCTCGGCGTCGCGATCCCGGTCGCGGGGCTCCTGTGGGTCAATTTCGAGACCACCGGGGCGCCGCTCCGGTTCGGGTACACCGTGATGTGGGGCGCCGCGCACGACCTCGGCTTCCACGCCACGCCCTGGGGCGAAGTGCACACGCCGGTCCGTGGGCTCGAGCTGCTCAACCTGTATTTCCTCCGGCTCCAGTCCTACCTCTACGAGCTGCCGGTGCCGTCGCTGCTTCCCGGTGCGCTGGCGCTGGCGCTGACCCGCCGCCTCGCTCCACTGGATCGCTACCTGTTCGTGGCGAGCGCGCTCCTCTGCGGGTTGTACTTCGCGTACTGGCACGACGGGTTCTACCTCGGTCCCCGCTTCATGTACCCGCTGCTGCCCCTCTTCGCGGTGTGGACCGCGCGGGCCGCTCCCGCGCTCCGGGATGCGGTGGGGGGAAGCGGGCTGGCCTACCGCGCGGCGGTGTTCGGAGGGGCGGCGGCGATCGCCATGGGAGCGGCCACCGGGGTCACCGTCCGCGCCGCGGAGTATCAGGCGGGGATGCAATCGCCGCGCTGGAATGCGGACCGGGCCGCCCGCCAGGCGGGGGTGCGGGGAAGCCTGGTGCTGGTGCGGGAGAGCTGGGGCGCCCGGGTCATCGCCCGGCTCTGGGCGGTCGGCGTGTCCCGGAGCGACGCCCAGGAATTCTATCAGCGGATCGACACCTGCCAGCTCGATTCGGCGCTGGCCGTGCTGGAGGCCGAAGGGACGATCGGACCCCCGGCGGTCGCCCTGCTCCGCCCGATGCTGGCGGATTCAGCGCGGGTCGAGAGGTCGAAGTTGTCTCCCGATCCGACCGAGCGGATCCTGAAGGGACGGCCGTACCGTGACCGCTGCATCCAGCGGGTCCGCGAGGATTGGCAGGGCTTCACCTTGTTCTCCCCGTTCATTCTCGCCGGCAAGGACGGCAACGTCTTCGCGCGCGAGCTTGCCGGGCGGGATACGCTCCTCCTCCGGCAATACCCGGGGCGGATGGTGTATCTGCTCAAGCGGGCCACGTTCCGGCTCTCGTCGCCGTTCGTCTTTACCCGGCTGGATGTGGATTCGCTGTGGCGGAGCGCGCGGGCGGGGGAGTAGGTCTGGGGAAACAAGCTGGAACGGCACGAGCAGCCCGACTGTGGCCGGGTCGAGACTGATTCGGGGGAGCCCTTACGGCCTTCCGGCGGGCGCCTGGCCTCCCAGCTCCGAGATCCGCTTCCGGACTGCATCCTTGTTTTGGTCTCCCGCGATCGTGAGCTGGAGATACCGGGTGAAATGGGCGATGGCGCCCGGCCCGTCGCCCCGGGAGTCGGCGATGCTGCCGAGCAGACGGTGGGGGGTCGCGTAATACGGCTCCATCGCGACCACCCGGTCGAGCGCCTTGGCCGCGCCGGCCGCATCCTTCACGGCCAGGAGCAGCTCGGCCTGGCGCATGCTGGGAAACGGATCGTTGGCCTTGAGCTCGACCGCCAGATCGAGCTCCCGGAGCGCCGTGGCCGTGTCCTGCTCCAGGAGCGCATAGTTCGAGAGCATGATGTGGGCGGGATAGAACGAGAGATCCTCCTCCAGTGAGTGGCCCAGCGCGGTCTTGGCCCGCGGGAGATCGGAGAGCCGGCTGAGCACGATACCAAGCTTGAATTCGAGCATGGCCTTGGGCTGGTAGACCCAGACCGTCTCCTTGTCGTCCTTGACCCGCAGCTCGGCGATGGCGTGCTCGAGCTCGGCCCGGGCGCTGTCGAGGTTTCCCTGGAGGTAAAAGATGGTTGCCCGCTCCTCGTGGGCGTCCGGGTTCTCGTGCTTCTTGCCGATGGCCCTGGCGTACGCCTGGAGCGCGGTGGGGAGGTCGCCCCGCGAGAACGCCAGCCACCCGCGCAGCTCGTCATCGGCACCCGACCGCATCAGCTGGTCAATGTACTGTTCGATGGCGTACTTGGTCTCGGCGTCGTCCACCGTGCCGCCGCGGCGCCGGATGTTCTCCTCGATGGCGGCGCGGAAGTACTGGTACAGGAGATCCCGGTCCAGGTCCTTGCGGATGAAGGGATCCTGCATCAGCGCCCGGAAATAGAGGGAATCCACCGGGGCGAGCTCCCGCCGGACCTTCCTGTCGCGCTGGATATACCGCACCAGCATGGGTCCGTCGGCACGAAGCTTCGCGACCCGGTAGGCGTAAAGCGCCTGCGGCCACGACGGCTCGAGCCGGATCGCCCAGTAGAGCGCGTCGCTCGCCCTCCCGGGGTCCGCGTCGAGCTGCGCCATGGCGAAGCGGTAATAGCCCATGGCGCTGTTGGTGTCGCCGCCCGCCGGGAGCTTCGGCCGCGGGGGAATCCGCTGGGCCTTCTGGGCGGGAAGCGAGGCAGCTCCGACGGCGAGCGCGGCTAGAGCGAGCATCAGGCGACGCATGGGGATTCTCCTCTGGCACCGATCTGCG
>DASYRI010000037.1:0-2167 GCA_036004545.1 Gemmatimonadales bacterium | reverse complement strand
GCGGGTTGGCCTGTCGGCAACCCAGAAGCCGATCGAGGAGGTGGGGGAGTGGCTGTCCGTCCGTCCTTCCGTCATAGACGAAGGCCATCAGCGTACCCTCGACATCGCCCTCGACCTCCCCGGCTCGCCCCTGCAAGCCGTGATGTCCGCCGAGGTGTGGGAAGAGGTGTACGACCGGCTCGCGACGCTGATCAAGGAGCACAAGACCACCCTGGTGTTCGTCAACACCCGGCGCCTCGCCGAGCGGGCGGCGCGGCACCTCTCCGAACGCCTGGGCGAAGTCGCGGTGACCGCGCACCACGGAAGCCTCTCCAGGGAGATGCGGCTCGACGCGGAGGAGCGGCTCAAGGGCGGCAAGCTCCGGGCGCTGGTCGCGACGGCGTCGCTCGAGCTGGGCATCGACATCGGCCACGTGGACCTGGTCTGCCAGCTCGGCTCCCCGAGGCGGATCGCGACGTTCCTCCAGCGGGTCGGGCGCTCCGGGCACACCGTGCGCGGGCTCCCCAAGGGGCGGCTCTTCCCCCTGACCCGCGACGAGCTGGTCGAATGCGCCGCGCTCTGCCGCGCCGTCGCCCGGGGCGAGCTCGACCGGGTACACATCTCAGAGCGGCCGCTCGACGTGCTCGCCCAGCAGATCGTGGCGGAGACCGCCGCCGAGCCGTGGTCGCTCGACGGTCTCTTCGACCTGGCGCGGCGGGCGCGACCGTATCGCGATCTCGCGCGGGAGCGGTTCGACGCGGTGGTGCGGATGCTCGCGGAAGGGTTCACCACCCGGCGGGGCCGCCGCGGGGCTCTGGTCCACCTCGATTCCATAAACGGCCGGCTCCGCGGGCGCCGGGGAGCGCGGCTGGCGGCGCTCACCTCGGGCGGGGCGATCCCCGACAACGCCGACTACCGCGTGATCCTGGAGCCCGAAGGCAGCTTCGTCGGCACGGTGAACGAGGACTTCGCGGTCGAGAGCAGCGCCGGCGACATCTTCCAGCTCGGCAACACCTCGTGGCGGATGCTCCGGATCGAGCGGGGCACCGTGCGCGTGGAAGATGCGCGCGGCCAGCCGCCCAACGTGCCCTTCTGGCTGGGCGAAGCGCCGGCGCGGAGCGACGAGCTCTCGGCGGAGGTCTCCGCCCTCCGGCGCGAGCTGGGTGAGCGGCTCGACGACCGCGAGGCGGCGATCGCCTGGCTCGAAGGCGAGGGAATTCCGCCCACGGCCGCCGCGCAGATGGTGGAGTACCTGAGCGAGGCGCGGCGGCTCCTGGGCGTGCTGCCCACCCAGGAAACGGTGATCGCAGAGCGGTTCTTCGACGAGTCGGGCGGGATGCAGCTCATCCTCCACGCACCGTTCGGCCGGCGGGTGAACCGCGCCTGGGGCCTGGCGCTCCGGAAGCGGTTCTGCCGCCAGTTCAACTTCGAGCTGCAGGCGGCCGCCACCGAGGACGCGGTGCTCCTCTCGCTCGGGCCGCAGCACTCCTTCCCGCTGGAGACGGTCTTCAAGTTTCTCCACGCCGATTCGGCCCGGGAAATCCTGGTCCAGGCGCTGCTCGATTCGCCGATCTTCGCCACCCGGTGGCGCTGGAACGCCAACATCTCGCTCGCGGTGCCGCGGTTCCGGAACGGGAAGAAGGTGGCGCCGCAGCTCCAGCGCATGGAGGCGGACGACCTCCTGGCCGCGGCGTTCCCCGACGCCGCGGCGTGCCTGGAGAATATCCCCGGCGACCGCGAGATCCCCGACCACCCGCTGGTGGACCAGGTCATTGACGACTGCCTCACCGAGGCCATGGACCTGAACGGCCTGCTCGGGGTTCTTCGCCGGATCGAGCACCAGGAGATCCGCTGCGTGGCACGGGACCTCCCCGAGCCCTCACCCCTCGCCGCCGAGATCCTGAACGCCAAACCCTACGCGTTCCTGGACGATGCCCCGCTCGAGGAGCGGCGCACCCAGGCGGTCTACGCCCGGCGCGGCTTCGAGCCGGGCTCCGCCGACGACCTGGGCGCGCTGGATGCGGATGCGATCGCCCGGGTGCGCGACGAAGCGTGGCCCGAGGTCGAAAACGCCGACGAGCTGCACGACGCATTGCTCGTCTCGGGGTTCCTCACCGGGAACGAGGGCCGCGCGGGGCGTAACGCCCGCTCCTGGGAGGGGTACTTCGACGAGCTCGTTCGCGACCGG
>DASYRI010000036.1:0-5192 GCA_036004545.1 Gemmatimonadales bacterium | reverse complement strand
TGCATCGGCTTGGCCGAGTAGCCCTCGTGGCTGATCGAGGGAGGCAGGAGACCGAAGTAGATCTTCTGCTCGCCGCTCTGGTAATCGGCAGTGCGGTGAGTCTGCCGGAGCGAGTCGAGATACCCCACCGCTTTCTGCACGTTGGGCCAGAGCCGCTCCAGGATCGCGCGATCGCCGGTGTGGCGGTAGTACTCCATGGCGAGATAGATGAACTCGCCGTTACTGTCGTGCTCGGGCACCGGGTCCGCGCCGCGGCGGTCCATGCAGCACGGCACCTTGCCGTTGGGGTATTGAAAACCGGCGTACCAGAGCAGGAACTCTCTGACGACGTCCGCGTGGCCGAAGCGGAGCAGGGCGGCGGAGGTGAGGGCGCCATCCCGGATCCAGGAGCGCTCGTAGGAGCGGGAGCCCGGCTGGATCGCCGGCCCGTCCCGGTTCACCAGGATGTAGCCCAGCGTGCTGCTGATGGTTCTCGTCACCTGCGCGCCGGCCTCGGGGAGGGTAATCGTCCCGCGGTCGAGGGTGCGCGCCCACTCGGCCCGGACCGCGGCCAATGCGCTGTCCACGCCGCGGAGGCCGCGCCCCGCGAGCAGCGGCTTCCGCCCGGCAACGAGCGGGATTTCCACCGCCATCACCGCCGAATCACCAGCGGCAAGCGAGAGCGGCCAGGCCAATGCGCCGGAGGCGGCACCCAGCGGGGAGCGTGCGGCCCGGCCCGGCGGGAGCGCGCCTCGGCGGAGGTACTGCACCACTTCGCCGGCCTCGAACGGCGTGGCCCCGAACGCCCCCGGTGCCGTGAGCGGAACGACCTGTCGCTTTCCATCCACGACGGCGCGGGCGCCGTCCCAACGCAACGAGTCAATCCGGCTCGCGCCGCCCGGCGTACCGAGGAACTGCCACGGCGGATTCACCTGGAACGGTCGAATGGTGAGATAGAGCGTGCCGCGGAACGAAGTGCGGCCGCGGTTCGCGGCCCGATAGCGGGCGACCGCGCTGGATCCGTCGGCCGGGCCCGCGGCGAAGGCGGTGACGGTGAGCGTCACGTCGCCCGCGCGCCACTCCACGGAGGGAATCGGCAGCCGGTCGTCGGCGAGCGATGCGGAGCTTGCCACGTCGCTCCAGCCGAGGAGCCGGCCGCCGGTGGCGAGGAAGGGCTCCACGCTGAAGTCGCCCGCGCCGGCCTCGAGTGCGCCGTCCTCGCCGAGCAACGCCTCCTCCCGGGCGCCGTTCACGCCCACCACAGTCCAGTCGGCCCGCTGGTCGAGGAAGTAGCGGGGGAATACGCCGCGTGGGGCATCCCGCGCGACACCGGCGAAGAACGCGTTCCGGCTCGCCGACCACGGGAGCGGCTCGACCCGCACCTCCCGGAGCCCGAAGCCCGCCGCGCCTTCCGCGCGAAGCAACCCGAGGCGCAGGTAGCGGGAGTCGGTGTCGGGCAGGTAGAGGTAGTCGGGCCCGGCGCCGGCCGCGCGCGAGCGATGGACCTCCCGCCAGGTCCGGCCGTCGTCGGAGACCAGGACGGCGTACTCCCGCGGCGCGCGGCCCGCCTCCCACCGGAGGGTGAGCCCGCCGTACTCCCTTTGGCGAAGGAAGTCGAGGGTGACCGACGCCCGCGGGCCGGGAGCGCGCCAGGCCGTTGTCGTGTCGGCGTCGAGGATCTTCCCGGCGGGATGGCCCGGCGTGCTCGCGGAAGCGGTAACCCGCGGGGTGAGGTCGTAGGGGCCGAGCTCGGGGAGCGGCGTCAGGGCGAGGTCGTCGATCCAGACGCTGCCGGTGCCGCCGCCGCGCCCGGCGGTGATGACCAGCTCGAGCGAGGCGAGGTGGCTCAGCGTGCCGCCGCCCGAAGGGCCCCACGCGAACGCGATCTGGCGGCGGCGGATGGTGACCTTGCGCCAGGCCGGATCGAAGGCGCGGTCGCGCTCGGTGTACCACCAGACATTCTCCCCGGTGGAATCGATGAGCTTGAATTCGAGGGTATTGGGGGGCGCCTCGCCCCGGATCCAGAAGGAGAAGGCGTAGTTGACCGGCAGATCCACCGCGAGGGCCCGGCGGGCAATCGCGTAGCCGCCGCCGGCCGTGAAGGCGAAGTCGAGCCGCATCGCGCGGCCGGTGTGCCCGCGGTCGCTCCGGATGGCGAGCTGGACGCCGTCCGCGGGGTGCGCGATCCAGGCGTCGAGCCGCTCGAAATCGTCCAGCGTCCGGGGCGCCGCGTCGCCCTGCGTCGCGAGCAGCAGGACGCCCAGAATCGCGCCTCCGATGATCACCCCTTCACGCTCCCCGCCATGATCCCCTGGATGTAGTAGCGCTGCAGGAAGAGGAAGGCGAGGAAGACCGGCAGCACCGTTACCACCGACCCGGCCACCATGAGCTCCACGTCCTGCACGTGCTCGCCGGTGAGATTGGCCAGCGCCACCGGCAGGGTGTAGCGCGCGTCGTCGCTCAGGACGATGAGCGGCCACATGAAGTCGTTCCATGCGGACAGGAAGGTGAACACGCCAAGCGTCGCCAGGACCGGCGCCAGGGCGGGGAACACCACCGAGCGGAAGATCCGGAATTCGCTCGCGCCGTCGAGCCGGGCGGCATTGAGGAGGTCGTCGGGAATGGACACGGCGTACTGCCTGACCAGGAAGATGCCGTAGATCGGCGCCAGCACCGGGATCATGGCGCCGAAGAGCGTGTTGATGAGCCCGAGCTCGCGGAGAAGGATGAACATGGGGAGCATCGCCACCTGCCCGGGGATCACCATGCCGGCGAGGAGGCCGCGATACACCGGCTCCCGCCCCTGGAAGCGGAGCTTGGCGAAGGCGTAGCCGGCCATCCCGGTGATGAGCACGGCGAGCACCGTGCCTCCGAGGGCGATGACCAGGCTGTTGAGCACGTAGCGCCCGAGACTGAGGGTGGTAAAGAGCGCCCGGTAGTGCTCGAAGGTCACCTTGTGGGGAAGGAGCGGCGGCGGCGAGCTGTTCGCCTCGCCGGGCCTCATGAGCGATGCTGACACCATCCAGAGGAGCGGCGCCGCCGCCACCGCCGCCGCGACGAGCAGCCCGGCGTGGAGTGCCACCGAGCGGGCGCGCGGGCTCACGCCGCCGCCTCCCCCCCTCCCCCCCGGCGGAGCCGGAGCTGGATCAGGGTGCCGGCCAGGGTGAGCAGGAACAGCACCACCGCGATCGCCGCCGCCGAGCCGAGCCGCCACCAGCGGAACCCTTCCTCGTACATGAAGAGCACTAATGTTTCCGTGGCCTTCAATGGCCCGCCCTGGGTCATGACGTACGGCTCGCTGAAGATCTGGAACGAGGCGATCATCGTCACCACGCCCACGAACACGAACGTGGGCCCGAGCATCGGCACGGTGACGTGGCGGAACCGGTGCCACGCCCCGGCGCCGTCGAGGGCGGCCGCCTCGTAGAGCTCCTCGGGGATCGCCTGCAGTCCCGCCAGGAACACCAGCATGTTGTAGCCGAAGTTCTTCCAGACCGAGAGCAGGATGATCGCGGGCATCGCCCAGCGGGGATTCCCCAGCCAGTCCACCGGCCCGAGGCCCAAGAGGGCGAGGCCGGCGTTGAAGAGGCCGTACTGGGGGTGGTAGAGGTAGCGCCAGACGATCGCCACGGCGACCAGCGTCGTCACCCACGGCGCGAAGAAGGCGCTCCGGAAGAGCGGCTTCCAGCGCACCAGCTTCGAGTTCACCGCCACCGCCGCGGCCAGCGAGACCGCCACCGAGAGCGGCCCGCCCACCACCACGAAGAAGGTCGTGTTCCGGAGCGCGGTCCAGAAGAGGGGATTGCCGAGCAGGTCGCGGTAATTCTTGAGACCCACGAAGCGGGTGCTGGCGAAGTCGCCGATGGAGTAGAGGTCGAAGTCGGTGAAGGAGAGGACGAACGCCCCGGCCACCGGCACGGCGAAGAAGATGCCGATCAGGAGGAGCGCCGGGGAAACGAACCCCCACCCGGCCCGCGACTCGGCCCGCGCCTCCCGCCCGGTCACGGCGCGCCGGCTCCTCCCGCCGGTCCGGCGTGGCGCCGCGCCAGCAGCCAGCGCCGCCGCTCCAGCAGCCGGTCCACCTCGGCGTCGAGCGCGGCGAGCGCGGCGGCGGGGGTCTGGGCGCCGCGGGCCGCGGCCTCGATGCGGTCCATGATCTTGGTGGTCACCTGCTCCCACTCCGGCACCATCGGCGTCGGCACCGTGCGGGTGAGCTGGATCCGGAACGCCTGGGCCTCGCGGTCCGCGGTGAGGCTCGAGTCACTCCACGCCTCCCGGCGCGCGGGGAGGTCGCCGGTGAGGCGGTAGAATCGCGCCTGCTGCTCGGGGCGGGAGAGGAACTCGACCAGCTCGGTGGCCAGGGCGCGGTGCCTCGAAGCTCGGAAGATCGAGAGGCTCGCCCCTCCCGCGAGCGACACGCCCGAGGCCGCCCCCGTGGGGCCGGGGAGCGGTGCCGTGCCCCACGCGCCCTGCAGCTCGGGCGGCAGGCGGCGGCGGAACTCCCCCAGGTTCCACGGGCCGGTGATGTACATCGCGAAGGTCCCCCGGGCGAACTCCTGGTAGAGGTTCGCGATCCCGGTGTTGCTCATCGGCGGCGCCAGGCCGTCGCGATAGAGGGAGAGCAGGAAATCGAACGCCCGCGCGAAGGCCGGCTGCCGGAAGGCGCCGAACCCCGCCCCGGTGATGAGCGGCGAGCCCTGCTGGAGGCCGAGGATCGCCTGGGGAGGCCACTCGTTGGTGGGGAGGAAGATGGCGTACTTGCCGGGGCCCGCCTTGCGCTTGATGGCACTCATCGCCGCTCGCCAGCCGGCCCAGGTGTCGGGCATCGCGGGATAACCCGCGCGGGCCAGGATGTCCTTCCGGTAGAAGAGCACCCGGGTGTCCACGTACCAGGGGAGCCCGTAGAGCGTGTCGTCGACGACGTTGGTGGCGAGAATCCCGGGGAAGTAGCTGCTGTCGGCGATCCGCGCCTCGACTGGCGCCAGTGCTCCCAGAGCCACCATCTCGGGGATCCAGGTGTTGCCCATGAGAGCGACGTCGGGCGTCGCGCGGCCGACGATCGCGGTGAGGAGCTTCTCGTGCGCGGCGCTCCAGGGGAGCTGCTGCACCCGGATCCGGGCGCCGGGGTGCTCCCGGGTGAAGTCGCGCACCAGCTCCTGCACCACTTCCCCCTCGCGGCCGAAGGCCCAGAAGCGGAGCGCCTCGCCGTCTTG
>DASYRI010000035.1:0-8970 GCA_036004545.1 Gemmatimonadales bacterium | reverse complement strand
CGGCGGTCGAAACAGAGGATGGCGCGGGTGCTCGTCACGGTGATTCCCGCGTCCGACAGCCGGTGCACGAACCCCACGGTATCGGACGTGCCCCCGGCAATCGAGGTATCCACCTGGACCCAGAAGCGGGCGTTCGCGGCGTCAATGTGCAGCTGGGCGGGCCGCCCGTAGCGCATCGCCGCGGTCCGGGCCAGGAAGTGCGCCGTGGCGAGCTCGGCCGACGCGGACTGGAGCCGCGCCCGGCGGAGACCGGTGTCAATCCGTGGGACGGCCAGGGCGAGGAGTATCCCGAGCACCACCACCCCCAGGACGGCCTCGAGAATCGTGAATCCGGCGCGGCCAGGCGCGCGCTCTGGCGGCGCGCGGCGAAGCGCACGCGGTCCCTCGCCCACGGTTTCGGTCTCAGCAGCGTCCATTGCCACGTCTCGATCTGGTTTGATCCACGGCTGCAGGGAGCAAGGGAGATGCCAAGCCTCAAGTCCCGTCAATACTTACGAACCGTTTACTTGCAGCCCCCTCCACGAGGCAAGCACTGAGGCCCCTTCGGAGACGTATCCTCTCGATCGCCGTAACTCCAATCCCCGCCCGGTGGAACCGTGCGTCGCGTTGCGCGGAACCGACCCCTCGGGCGCCAAAGGCCGGAGCCGACCGAGGCAATGTTCCGCTTCCCGAAGCGACGGCAGGGGTCGCCTGCCAGCGGCGCCGGTGGACCGGTAGTTCGGGCAATTCGCACGGCGCCTCCGCCTCCCCGACGCCGCCGGTTGCAGCGGAAAAACCGATACACGTACAGAGTGCATACAGTCGAGACGGCCGGGGACGTTTGCGGTCAAGATTCAAGAATGGCCAAGGCAGCGACGAGAGGAATAAGCCTCCCGCCGCACGCGAGTTAGGCGCCTCCCACCATTCGCACCATCAATTGCTCACGGAAACGGGAGAAACGTCTCCTTTCTCGACAGCCGACCTTCATTCCCACGGCCGATCTGGTCCACGGCGTGCATGAGGGAGAGCCATGCGAACCTCTCGCGCTGCAGCGGGCTTCAGCCTGATCGAGATGCTCATTGTGGTGGTGGTCATCGGCCTGGTGACGCTGTTCGCGTTTCCCCGGGCCGGCCTGATCCTCGACCGCACGGCGGTGAGCGGGGCGCGCACCGCACTGGTCAACCAGTTCGGCGCGGCGCGGCTGGCCGCCCGGTCGTCCAACCGGGCCACGGTCTTCCGGCTGAGCGGCAACGTGGTGTGGGTGGAGCGGCGCGCCTTCAGCGGCACCGTAAAGCAGCAGGTGGGGAACCGGGCGAACCTGATGGCGGAGTACGGCACCACGGTGAGCGGCCCCGATTCGATCGTGGTGGACCCGCGGGGCATCGCGGTCCTCTACTCCAGTGGCAACAGCGCGCTCTATACGGTGACCCGCAACACGATCACCAATACGGTGACCATCAACAGTTCAGGGAGGGTGGTACGATGAGAAACCGGCGCGGCGGCTTCACCATCGTGGAGGTCCTGGTGGCGGTCGTCATCTCCTCGATCGGGATCATTTCGCTTGCCGGCAGCGCCGGCGGCGTGACCCGGATGATGTATCTGGGCCAGCGCAAGACCCAGGCATACACCGTCGCGGCCTCGGCGCTCGATTCGCTGCGCAACAAGGCGAACTCGACCAGCCCCAAGTGCGCGGCGGCGCTGGCCACCGGAAGCGGCACCAATCCCGGCGGTTTCGCCAAGGCGTGGAGCATCACCGGCACGGGCTCGAGCCGCCAGGCGCGGGTGATCGTGAGCTACCCGACCGGACGCCGGACCCAGGCGGACACGCTGTACGCCACCCTGCTCTGCTGAGGCCGCCTTGACCGCCAGAGACCGCCGCGGGTTCACCATGGTCGAGCTGATCGTCGCCCTGATCCTTCTCCTGGTCGTGGGCGGCGGCATGTATTCGATGCTGGTCGGGGTGCAGCGGATCAGCCGCCGGCAAACCGAAATCTCCGTGCTGCAGGGCGGGCTCCGGACCGGGCTCCAGCTGGTGCAGAGCGAGCTCCAGGAAGTAGCCGCCAACAGCGGCACCGGGCAGTCGGACATCCTCTCGATGTCCGGGAGCGCGTTCAGCTACCGGGCCATGCGTGGCCTCGGCGAGACCTGCGCGGTGACGGGGAGCGCCGTCAAGGTGCGGCAGTCGAGCTGGAGCGGGCTCCGCTCGCCGGCCGGTCCCCGGGAGAGCCTCTTCCTCTTTGTGGACGGCGCCGATTCGGCCAGCACCGCGGACGACAGCTGGATGCGGGTGGACGGGCCCACCATCACCACCTCGACCTGCCCCGACGCCTCGCCGGCGTGGAGCTTCGCCGTCACGCTCAGCGCCGGCCAGCTGGCCACCATCCGGGCCCCCGGTCCGGTCCGGACCTTCGAGAGCATGGAGCTGGGCCGGATCACCGACGACGGCCAGGACTGGCTGGGCATGCGCTCGATCAGCGCCGGCGAGGGGGTCCTGGTGCCGGTGGTGGGGCCGGTCACCGCCAACGGGGTGGGGTTCGCGTACTACGACATCAACGGGGCCACGACCACCACGGCGTCCGCGGTCAAGATGATCGTCATCACGCTCCGTGGCATCACCCAGTTCCAGGCCAACGCCGGCATGAGCGGCCAGCTCGCCCGCCGGGTCGATTCGCTCTCGGTCCGGGTCCAACTGCGCAACGCCCTCTAGCGAAAGTCCGGGAGACCCCATGCGCTCGCCCGCCCCAGCACCGCGCCCGGTCCACCACGATGAGCGGGGCATCGCGCTCGCCATCGCGCTGCTCGCCATCATCGTGATCGGCGCGCTGATCACGGGCACCTTCTTCTCCGGCCGCACCGAGATGCAATCGGGCCGGAACGCGCTCTACCTGGGCCAGGCGACCGAGGCGGCCGAGACCGGCCTGGCCGACGCGTTCGCGTCCTGGAACAGCACCTGGAACAAGTTCGGGGTGGGAGGCGATTCGATCCGGACGACGGTCATGCCGCTCGCCGGCTCGGGCGACAACAGCGTGCGCTACACCCAGATCGTCCGGCGGATGGGGGCGGGCCTCTACCTGGTGACGGCGCGGGGTGAGAAGCTCGACCAGGGCGGCAACATCATGGCGACCCGGCTCCTGGCCCGGCTCGGCAAGCTGGTGCCGCCGTGGATAGACATCACGTCGGCGGTCACCTCGAAGGGCAACGTGGTCGTGTCGGGGAACTCCGACATTGACGGCCAGAACGTGGCGCCGAACGGGTGGGGCGGCTGCCCCGTCGGCGGAGCGGACCTGGCCGGGATCCGCACCAGCGGCACGGTGACCACGAACGGCACCCCCACGATTTCCGGTGATCCCGCCACGGTGCAGAACGACGCGACGGTGGTGGACTCGCTGTTCCAGAAACCCTACTACCAGCTGCTGCCCTACGCGACCATCACGATCACGGGCAGTCCCGACTGGAACAACGTCGGCCCCTCCACGACCGGCTCGCCCGCCCGGTGCAACACCGGCGACGTTCGCAACTGGGGCGAGCCGGGGCGAACCGGGTTCGGCACGACGGGCTCGGCGCCGCTCACGCCGGTTTGCCAGGACTACTACCCGGTGATCTACGCGAACGGCGGGTTGAAGCTCCAGACCGGGCGCGGCCAGGGGGTGCTGCTGGTGGCCGGCGATCTCGACATCCGGGGGAATTTCGAATTCGACGGTGTCATCATCGCGCTGGGCGAGGTCAAGACCGACGGCACCGGCAACAAGATCACCGGCGCCATTCTGGCGAACAACACCGTGATCGGAGACCTCACGACCTTCTCGGGCAACCCGACGGTGCTCTACTCCCAGTGCGCCGTCTCTGCCGTGCTCCAGGGCACGGCCAAGGGGTTCCCGCTCACCGAGCGGAGCTGGGCCCAGGTCAACACCCGCTGAGGCCGGCTTCGCGGAATCGGGACGGCGGGATTTGAACCCGCGACCTCCTGCGCCCAAGGCAGGCGCGCTACCGGGCTGCGCTACGCCCCGATCGTTTCCAATCTAGCGAGTAGCGAAGCGGGGAAAGGCCCTCTTCGCTCCTCGCTCTTCGCTACTCGCTGCTCGCTCGAATGGCCTCGACCGCCTGGCGCGCTCCGGCCATCAACAGCCCGGCCTCGCTGTTGATGCTCACCAGCCGCATCCCCCGCCGGGCCCACGACGCGGTCATCGCCACATCATTGGTATGAATCGCGGGCACGACGCCCCGAGACCGGCAGGCGGCCATCGTCTTCTCGATGGCGGCGACCAGCACCGGATCCTCCATCCTTCCGGGGACGCCCAGCGCCACGGAGAGGTCGGTGGGCCCGACCAGGGCAGCGTCCACGCCCGGCACGGCCACGATCTCCTCCACCCGCTCCACCGCCTCCCTGGTCTCGATCTGCACGATGAGAAAGGTCTCCCGGTTCATCGCGGCCAGCACCTCGGCCAGCGGCCCGGCGCGGAACCCGGTGTGTCCGCGGGCGAGCACGGCACCCCGGCGCCCCGCCGGCGCGTATTTCATGTGCCGAAGGCACTCCTCCACCTGCTCGCGCCTAGTGACCCGGGGGAGCATGATCCCCTGGGCGCCGGCGTCGAGCGGCCGGGTGACCTGCGCGTAGGTCAGCTCGGGCACCCGCACGATCGGCGTCAGCCCCGCGCCGAGGGCCGCCCGGGAGAGCTCGGCGATGGATTCGATCCCGAAGGGGCCGTGTTCCGTATCAATGAGCACGAAGTCGAAGCCGGCGTTGGCGAGCAGCGTCATCACGCCGGGCTGGCGGATCTCGACCAGCATCGTCCCGACCACGGCCGCTCCCTCGGCGAGGCGGTCGTGGAGGCGGTTCCGGGGCACCGGCAGGTCGGTCACGTCGAGTCTCCTCGATGGGGAGCGCCGCTCGCGACGCCGGCGACGCCCGCGCGGCTCACCCGAGCGCCGCGCGCAGGGCCAGGAAGGCGCGGCCGCGATGGCTGACCCGGTCCTTCTCCTCGGGGCTCGCCTCCCCGAAGGTCTTGCCGAGGTCGTCGCTCAGGAAGAGCGGGTCGTACCCGAAGCCGCCCGCGCCGCGGGGCTCCTCCAGGATGATCCCGTTGCAGCTCCCCTCGAACGTTTCCGGAAACGCCTTCGGGGTCCGGTAGAGCACCAGCACCGCGCGGTACCGCGCCCGGCGCTTCCGCTCCGGCGCGCCGCGCAGGCGGCGGAGCAGCATTTCGTTGTTGGCGGCATCCACCTGGGCCTCGGTACCGTCCACCCCGGCCCAGCGCTTCGAACGCACGCCCGGCTCGCCGCCCAGGGAAAACACCTCGAGTCCGCTGTCGTCCGCGACGGTAGGGAGGCCGGTCTGCTTGGCGAAGTACTCCGCCTTGGCGCGTGCGTTGGCGGCGAAGGAATCGCCCAGCTCGAGGAGCGTCTCCGCCGGGGTCGGCGGGATGCCGGCGTCGTCCGGGAAGCTCACCTCGAGGCCGCTGCGCTCGAGCAGCCGGCGCACCTCGCGCTGCTTGCCCGCGCTCCGGGTGGCGACCAGCAGCTTCACCAGCCGAGCGCCCTGGCCTGCGCGGCGAAGAGGGTGGTGATGCCCAGGTGCGCGGTGTCCACCAGCCGGTCCAGCTCGGCGCGGGAAAAGGTGCCGTGCTCGCCGGTGCCCTGCACCTCGACGAAGCGGTCGGGCGCCAGCATGACGATGTTGGCGTCCACCCCGGCGTCCTTGTCCTCGGTATAGGCCAGGTCGAGCAGCAGCTCGCCCCCGACCAGCCCCACCGACACCGCGGCGACCAGCCGCCCGAACGGCGACGCCCGGGCGGTGCGGCCGGCGAGCCAGGTGCACGCGTCCGCGAGCGCCACGCACCCGCCGGTGATCGCGGCGGTTCGGGTGCCGCCGTCGGCCCGGAGCACGTCGCAGTCCACCCGGATGGTAAACTCGCCGAAGCCCATCGTCCCCATCGCGGCGCGGAGCGAGCGCCCGATGAGCCGCTGGATCTCCTGGCTCCGCCCGCCGGGTCCGGTCCGCTCCCTCGGGGTGCGCTCCAGGGTGGCGCGGGGCAGCATGGCGTATTCGGCCGTGACCCACCCCTCCCCGCTTCCCTTCTTGAACGGCGGCACGCCCTCCTCGACGCTCGCGGTGCAGTGCACCAGCGTGCCGCCGGCCCGGATCAGGCAGGAGCCCTCGGCGTAGGGATTGGCGCCCCGCTCGAGCGCGAGCGGACGGAGCTGGTCGGGCGCGCGGCCGTCAGGACGCGGCACGGCAGCGCTCCACCAGCGCGGAGGTGGAGTACCCGGCCACCAGGGGGATGGTGACGACCCGGCCCCCGTCGGCCTCGACGATCTCGGCTCCCACGATGGTCTCCCGGCTGTAGTCGCCGCCCTTGACGAGCACCTCGGGGCGAATGGCCTGGATGAGGGCCAGCGGGGTCGGCGCGTCGAACAGCACCACCCGGTCCACCGCGGCGAGGCCCGCGACGACCCGGGCGCGGGCGCGCTCATCCGCGACGGGCCGC
This sequence comes from Gemmatimonadales bacterium, assembly GCA_036004545.1. Lineage (GTDB taxonomy): Bacteria > Gemmatimonadota > Gemmatimonadetes > Gemmatimonadales > GWC2-71-9 > JABFSM01. The sequence goes on along the minus strand of DASYRI010000035.1, from coordinate 2,506 downwards.
CCGCTCCCTTTGACGAGGCCCCGTGCCGACCGGTCCGAATTAACCGCCACCAGCAGGTGGCTGCCGAGCCCGCGGGCCTGCTCGAGGTACTCCACGTGCCCCGGGTGGAGCAGATCGAAGACGCCGTTGGTGAAGACGAGCCGCCCGCTCAACCCCCGCCGCCAGGCGAGCGCGGCATCGAGGGGGACGATCTTCTCGCCGCTCGACCCCATCCGCGCTACTGGCGGACTTCGACGTCGGGGTGCAGGTCGAACACCTTGTGCTTGAAGGGGAGCACGACTTCCACCGTGTAGTGGGTCCGGATGCGGATCCTGTTCGGGTCCGTGCTGCGGGTCACTACGAACTGCCTGGCCTCCTCCGGGAGCCCCAGATCCTTCGCCTTGTCGGTCAGGATGCGGAGGATCTGGGCGTCGGTCTGGCTCGAGCCGAACCGGGCACTCTGCTCCATCTCGTCGCGAAGACTGTAGTAGTTCCAGTAGACCCGGCCGATGTCAATGCCGTAGTAGAGCACCGCGATGATCACCGCAATCGCGAACAGACACCCCAGGGCACTCACGCCGCCGCGCCGCGGATTCCGCCGACCGGTCACCATTGCGATTGGGCTCCGTCCACGATGTCGTTGATGAGCTTGTCGAGCGCTTTCTTCCGGCCCGCCGCCTCCTGGTTGGGAGCGTACTCTCCCTGAACCATCAGCCCATCGCGCTTCCAGAGGGTCTTGCCGGCCTTCTGATCGATGATTTCCACGTTGACGCTGATCTGGACCATCCGCTGGGTCACGTCCACCTGCTGCCGGTTGGCGCCGACGCCGCCCGTGAAGGCGAGCGGCAGATCGGGCTGATACTGCTGGATGGTCCCCTTGACCAGCGCGTCCGCCTGCGCTTCCCCCGCGGGCCTGAGGCCGAGCCGGTTCTGCACCGCCTCCCGCACCGCCTTGGTGACCTCCTGGGTGAGGGCCGGCTCGGGGGTGAGGTTCTCGAACGGCAGCACCGCGACGGTGCGGACGCCGGGCGGCAGGCCTCCCCCGCTGAACTTGTACAGGCAGCCGCCGAGCAGGATGGCGCTAGCGCTCAGCAGGAGCCGGACGTATCCACGTATCCGCACCGAACGATTCCGCTTTCGAGTTGAGGTAAAAGGTCAAATCGAGCCTGGCAGGCGGGCCCGAGACCACCAGGCGCGAGCTCAGCGGGAGGCCGTCGGGCCCGAAGCGGGTCTCGACCCGGCCGATGCGCTTCCCGGCGCGGCGTACCTCGGCGATGAGGCGCTCCGCCCGCCCGCGTTCCCGCACGTACTCCACAGTATCGCCTCCGGATATGAATTGCCAAGCGGTGACGCCGGGATCCGCACGAGTCCGCACCCGGCTGTCCGGGTCGGGCGCTCGGGCGATTCCCAGCATCGCCCAGAAGAGGGGATAGTCGGGGACCAGCTTCTCGACGTCCTTCCTGGGCTCCGCCCACACCGCCGTATCCCCGGTGACGAACGCCGCCGCCCGTCCGGAGCCCAGCGGGCCGGCGAGGTCGAACCGGACCGAGTCGGGCACCGCGAGCCGCACCCTGCCGCGTCCGCCGACCGCACCTCGCTCGTCCTGGAATTGCCAGCGAAAGCGGAGGTCGCGGTTGTTTCCGGGGCGGGTGGAGGCGGCCCAGCGCTCCGCTTCACTCACCGCCGCAGGGGCGAGACCCACCGGCATCGGCATGGGCGGGAGGCCGCCCGCGCACGCCCCACAGAGCAGGAGCGAGGCCGGCACGAGGCCGCGAGGGATGCGGGACACGGGAAGGATCATAGCGGCCAGGGGGGATGGTCAGAAGAGCCGGATCGGGTCGGGCGAGACCGGGAGCGAGGTCAGCACATCGGCCGGCAGGCGGGCCGGCCGGAGGTTCGCCCCGAGCGCCATCAACGCGATTTCGGCGGTGAGCAGCAGTGCCTCGGGCTCGGCCAGCTCGACCGCGTACCCGAAGGTGATCCGGCGGGAGGCGCACTCGCGCACCCAGCAGCGCACCCGCACCTGGTCGTCGTAGCGCGCGGGTCGCCGGTAGCGGACCCGGAGCTCGCCCACGACGAGCCGAAGGCCCCGTCGCTCCAGATCGGCGTAGCTCACGCCGGTGCGCCGCAGGTGCTCGCACCGCGCCACATCGAGCCATACCAGGTAATTGGCATGGTAGACCACGCCCATCTGGTCGGTCTCGCTGTAGTTCACCCGGTGGTGGGTCTCCGAAACGGACGGCAGATCGGGCGTCATCCCGGCCTCCACGGTCCTTGAGTGCCTGAGCGGTCCGGTCCTATCTTCGTGCGATGCCTCCCCCGCCCCAGCGCCTGGTGATCGTCGGTGACGCGCACCTGGGCGTGGCGCCGCGGGGCGTGGAGGAGGCGTTCCTCGGCTTCCTGGACGGGGTGCCGGCCGAGGGCGACGGCCTCCTCGTCAACGGCGATCTGTTCGACTTCTGGTTCGCCTACCGGCGGGCGATTCCCCGCGCCGGGATCCGGGTGATCTCCCGGTTGGCGGCGCTGG
>DASYRI010000034.1:0-9754 GCA_036004545.1 Gemmatimonadales bacterium | reverse complement strand
GTGATCCAGTCGTAGGGCGTCGGAGTCAGTTCGTCCCCGGGCGCGGCCGCCGCCCTCGCCAGGCGAGTCAGCACAGCGGAGCCGGCGAGCCCCAGCCCGACCGAGGCGAGCCAGTCCCGCCGGCTCCAGAAGAGCCGCTCGTCGGTGATGTCGCGGGACAGGATATCGGGCGGGCGGCGGATCAGCATGGTCTCTCCCTCGGGGATCGTCTTGAATCTAACTCCCGACGCGCCCGGGGAGTTCCAATCCCAGGAGGTAGCGAGCCGCGAGAAGCGAGGAGGGGGAGTGGCGGCCCCAGGTCCTTCTCGCTCCTCGCTACTCCCTGCAGTACGGACAGAGAGGGATTCGAACCCTCGATACCCTTGTGAGGTATACACGCTCTCCAGGCGTGCGCCTTAAACCACTCGGCCATCTGTCCCGGCGCGGCAACTTATCCGGCGTCGGGGGGGACGGTCAACGCAGCGGGGCTGACCGGGCGGGCCCCTGGTGGTAGCTTGCCGGACGACCGCCGCTGTCACGCCTTGCGCAGGACGCCGCCATGACGCCGACCACGGAAGAGACCGTCAAGCCCACCGCGGAACTCCTCTACCTCCTTTGCGGCGATCCGGTCGAGCTATCGGCCGTCCTGGCGGAGATGCAACCGCCCGACATCGCCGAAGCGCTGCGCGACCTGGAGCCCCAGGCGGCGGCGAAAGTGCTGGCCGCCCTCCCCTTCGACCTCGCGGTTCAGATCTTCGACGAGCCGGAGCTGGTGCAGCACCGCGCCGCGATCGTGACCCAGATGCCGGATCGGGACGCCGCCGATCTGGTGGACGCGATGTCCGCCGACCAGCAGGCGGATCTCTTCCGGGAGTTGGAGCCGGCCCGGCGGGTGCGGCTGCTCCAGACCGTGACCCCGGAGACCCGCGACGCGCTGCGGCTGCTGCTCCAGTACCCGCCGGACACCGCCGGCGGCATCATGACCACCGAGTTCGTAAGCGTGCCGGCGAGCTGGACCGCGGAGCGGACCCTGGCGCACGTGCGGCAGGTGGGCGGTCGCAAGGAAACGGTGTATGCCATCTACGTCACCGATCCGGACACCCGGGCGCTGATCCATGTCGCGTCGCTCCGGGAGCTGGTCATGGCCGATCCCCGGAGCCCGATGGGCGAAGTGGGCGATGCGCGGAGCCCGATCACCGTCCAGCCGCTGACCGACCGGGAAGAGGTGGCCCGGCTCATCAGCAAGTACAACCTCCTGGCGCTCCCGGTAGTGGACGAGGGCCAGCACCTCCTCGGCATCGTCACGGTGGACGACGTGATCGACGCCCTGGTCAAGGAGGAGACCGAGGACGTCCAGAAGTTCGGCGGCATGGAAGCGCTGGACGAGCCCTACACCGAGATCTCGTTCTTCCGGATGGTGAAGAAGCGCGCCGGATGGCTGTGCGCTCTGTTTCTGGGCGAAATGCTCACCGCCACGGCGATGGGCCGCTTCGAGCACGAGATCGAGCGCGCAGTGGTATTAGCGCTCTTCATCCCCCTCATCATCAGCTCGGGCGGGAACTCGGGCTCGCAAGCGACCTCGCTCATTATCCGCGCGCTGGCCCTCCGCGAGGTGAAGCTGGGGGACTGGTGGCGGATCGCGATCCGGGAGCTCCCGGCCGGCGCGGCGCTCGGGTCGGTGCTCGGCGCGATCGGCGTGTTGCGGATCATCGCCTGGCAGTGGCTCGGCTGGCAGAACTACGGCCCGCACTACCTGCTGGTCGCGGCGACGGTTGGTGGGTCGCTGCTCGGGGTGGTGACCTTCGGCTCGCTGACGGGCTCGATGCTTCCCTTCCTGCTCCGGCGGCTGGGATTCGACCCGGCCAGCGCCTCCGCCCCCTTCGTGGCGACGCTGGTGGATGTGACCGGCATCGTGATCTTCTTCAGCGTGGCGGCGCTCATCCTGCGGGGGACGCTGCTCTAGGGCCGCTCCAGATTTCCTGGCCTGCTGGTTCACCAGAGAGAGCGCCGAGCGGAACAAGTTGGAACGGCACTAGGCAGCCGGACCCGCCGCCGCGGCGACGTCGCCCTGGGCATCGAGGGCGTCCCGGAGCCGCTGCCGGAGATCGGCGAGCGAGAACGGCTTCTCGAGATAGCCCACCCCGTCCGGCAACAACTCGAGCGCCGGGTAGGTCTCTCCGGTGTAGCCCGACATGATGATGAGGCGGAGGCCGGGCCGCCGACTCAGCAGCTCCGCTGCCAGGTCCCGTCCGGTCATGCCCGGCAGCACCATGTCGGTCAGCACCAGGTCGATCGCCGGCCCGTGACTCTCCCACTGGCGCAAGGCGTCCGCCCCGTCGGTGGCATCGAGTACCCGGTAGCCCACCGCGGTGAGCGCCCGCCGGACGATATCCCGGACCGGCGCCTCGTCCTCGACCAGCAACACCGTTTCGTTGCCGGACGGGCCCGAGAGCGGCGCCCGTGAGGCGGCCTTTACCCGGTCGGCGACCCGTTCCCGCACCGGCAGATAGATCTTGAACGTGGTGCCGCGGCCCGGCTCCGAATAGAGGGTGATCTCCCCTCCGCTCTGCCGTACGATGCCGTAGACCGTCGCCAGGCCGAGCCCGGTGCCGCGGCCCTTGGGCTTGGTGGTGAAGAACGGCTCGAAGGCGTGCAGCCGCACCTCCTCGGTCATCCCCACCCCGCTGTCGCTCACGGCCAGCTGGACATAATGCCCCGGCGGCACCCCGGGCCGGATGGTGTGCTCGGGGTCGAGCTCGACGTTGGCGGTCCGGATCTCCAGGACCCCGCCCGCCGGCATCGCGTCGCGGGCGTTCACCACGAGATTCATCACCACGCGCTCGATCTGTCCTGCGTCGCCCAGAATCAGATCGAGCCGGTCGGCGAGCGAAAACTTCAGCTCGACGTCCTCGCCGATCACCCGCCGGAGCATCGCCTCGGTGCCCCGCAGGACCTCATTGAGATCGAGCGCGGCCGGCCGCAGCACCTGGCCCCGGCTGAAGCTGAGAAGCTGGCGGGTGAGCTCGGAGGCGCGGAGGGCGAGCCGCTCGATCTCGCCGACATCTTCCCGCGCACCGGCGTCGTCGGAGAACCGCTCCAGCAGGGAGCTGGAGTAGCCCAGCATGGCGGTGAGCAGATTGTTGAAGTCGTGGGCCACGCCGCCCGCGAGGCGGCCGATCGCCTCGAGCCGCTGGGTCTGCGCCAGGCGCTGGTCCAGCAGCCGATCGACGGTCACGTCGCTGCGGGTGCCCCAGATCCGGCGGAGCGCCCCGTTCTCCACGATCCCGATCAGGCCGTTGACGTAGATCCTGGGCGCGCCGCCCTCATCATGCCCGCGGGACTCGGCGGCGGTCAAGCGGTACCCATTGGCGATGAAGTCGAGGAGCAGCGCCCGGCTCGTGGGATCGTCGCGCGGGAAGAGCCGCTCCAGCGGGATGGTCCCCGTCTCGCCGGCACCGTCGCCGCCATGCATCAGCGCGAGCGCCGGGTTGCACTCCGCGAACGGCACGGTCTGGTACCAGGCGTCAATCTGCACCCGCGGGGCGAGACTGGTGCTGAGCGCCGGAACGAACTCCACCCGCCAGATCCCTTCGCTGGCGAGCGCGACGAACGCGCGATGGCTGGTTTCGTTGTCGCGCAGCCGGCGGGTCGAGGTGCCGACCCGGTCCACCATCGCGTTGAAGGCGCGCGCCAGGCGGCCCACCTCGCCCGGGGTCCGCTCCTCGGCGCGGCGGGCCTCGTCGCCGGAGACGATCTGCTCGGCCACCTCGGTAATCTCCCGGATCGGCTTGCCGAGCGTCCGGCCGATGAGCACCGCGCCGACCGAGCCGAGCAGCACGACGAGCCCCGCGATCAGCGCCGCGCGGCGGAGGTAGCGGTCGGCGGGCGCGATGACCGCCGCCCACGGCGTCCGGACGATGAGGAGCCACGGCGTGCCCGGGACGAATGCGGCGGAGCTCAGGTAGCGCTGTCCCCGCCAGGCGATCCGGGTGACCGACGACATCTGGAGCGCCTCCTCCGGCGGCGGTGGTACCACCGACGCCATATCGGTCCAGATCCCGCTCGCGGGGCTGCCCAGCACGATCCCGGTCCCCTCCCCGAGCAGCACGGCGAACGTGGACCGCGCGGTCTCGGAGATCGTCAGGCGGCCCCGCTGCACCAGCAGCCCGAACGGCCGCCCGTTCCGACGGATCGGGATCCGGAGATCGAAGACCAGCGAGGTGTCGTTGAGGCGGGCAAACGTTCCAACGTGCGGCGCGCTGTCGGCCGTCCCGACCGCCGCGGGCGGCTCGCCGAACCACGCCCCGCGCCGCGGCGGCCCGAGATCGAGCAGGCTTCGTCCCCCGCTGTCCACCACGGCGACTGCGGCCTGCGGAGTGTTGTTGAGGAGCGCCGCGCGCAGGACCGCCGAAACGGCAGGCCCGCCCTCGCGACCGCCGGAAACGACGAAGCCCACGACGCCCGAATCCGCGGCCGTCCGGGAGAGCCGGTTCATCGTTTCGGCCGAGTTGCGCCCCATGAGCGGCGCAAGTTGGGCGCCCAGCTCCTGGAGCCGGTCGGACATGAGCTTCCGGGTGGTCCGAAGCACCTCGAGATAGGAGACCACCGAGACGCCGAGGCCCACCACCAGCAGCAGTCCGGTGACCAGCACAGCGATGCGGCGCGCCAGCGAATGGTCGAGCCAGCGCTTCAGGCTCTGCAATGAACCCCGCCTAAAGCTGGAGGAGGGAGGGTGTGGATTGTGACGAGGCATTCAGCATAACGGGTAGGCGGGAGAGCTGCCAGGGGTACTGGCGCCGGGTTAGACCCGCCTGGTTGCCGGCGCCCGCCTGGGGGCACGGGCCCGCGGGGCCGGCGTCCGGCCTTTCTTGGCGGCGAGGAGCTCCACCGCTTCAGTGAGGGTGACCCCGGCCGGGTCCCTCCCCTTCGGAATGGATGCGCTCACCGCGCCGTGCTTCACGTAGGGACCGTACTGGCCGTCGTAGAGCGCCACCGGGGCCGAGTCCTCGGGATGGGGTCCGAGCTCCCGGAGCGGCGCGGGGGCGGCGCGGCGGCCGCGGCCCTGCTTGGGCTGGGCGAGCAGCTGCAGCGCGCGCTTGAGCGTGATGGTCAGCACGTGGTCGTCGCCCTTGAGGGAGCGATACTCCTTGCCCTCCTTGCCGCGGTCGAGCACGATGTAGGGCCCGAAGCGGCCCTGCCCCGCCAGGATCTTGTTGCCGTCGGGGTGCACGCCGAGCAGCCGGGGGAGCGCGAGGAGACCCACCGCCATCTCGAGCGTGACATCCTCCGGCTTGACCCCGCGGGGGAGGCTCGCCCGCTTGGGCTTCGGGGTCTCGTCCGAGACGGGCCCGAGCTGCACGTAGGGCCCGTACTGGCCGGTGAGCACCATGATCGGCTCGGCGGTATCGGGATGATGGCCGAGCACGTCGGGGCCCTCGAGCTTCTGGCGGAGCAGCTCGTCCACGTGCTCCCGGGTAAGGTCGGCGGGTGCCGCGTCGCGGGGGAGCGAGGCCCGCAGCGTCTCCCCCTCCCGCTCCACCTCGACGTAGGGCCCGAACCGGCCGATCCGGATGATGGCGTCGTCGAGCCCCTCCACCCGCACGGTGCGGGCCTCGGCGGGGTCGATCTTCTTCTCCCGCGCCTCGACCTGCTTGCGGAGCCCGTCCTTGCCGAGATAGAACCGCCGGAGATACGGCAGCCATTCGGCGTGTCCTTCGGCGATGTCGTCGAGGCTCTTCTCCATCCGCGCGGTGAACCGGAGGTCCACCAGCAGCGGGAAGTGGTGCTCGAGAAAGCTGGTGACGGCAAAGGCGGTGAAGGTCGGCACCAGCGCCTGGCCCTGTTTCTGCACGTAGCCGCGCTCCACGATCGTGCCGATGATGCTGGCGTAGGTGCTGGGCCGGCCGATGCCGTCGGCCTCCAGCTCGCGCACCAGGCTCGCCTCGGTGAACCGCGGCGGCGGCTGGGTCTCGTGGGAGAGGGCGTCCACGCCGGTACAGGCGGGCGCGTCGCCCACCTCGAGATGGGGCAGCAGCACCTCCTGGTCCTCGAGCGCCGCCTCGGGATCGTCGCTGCCCTCGACGTAGGCGCGCAGGAAGCCGGGGAAGTCGATCCGCTTGCCGGTGGCGCGGAAGGTGGCGTTCTCCACGTCGAGCGTCACCACCAGCGCGGTGATCCGGGCGTCGGGCATCTGGCAGGCGACCGTCCGCTTCCAGATCAGGTCGTACACCTCGTACTCGCGGCCGGTGAGCCTGGTCTCGTCCGGGGTGCGGAAGTGGGAGCCGGCGGGGCGGATGGCCTCGTGGGCCTCCTGCGCGTGGACGTTCTTGGCGGTGTAGTGCCGCGGCCTGGGCGGGAGGAAGCTCTTGCCGTAGAGCCGCTCCACGCACTCCCGGGCCGCGGTGATCGCCTGGGTGGAGAGGTTCACCGAATCGGTGCGCATGTAGGTGATGTAGCCGTTCTCGTAGAGATTCTGCGCGATGCGCATCGTCTCCCGCGCGCTCAGGCGAAGCTTCCGGTTGGCCTCCTGCTGCAGGGTCGAGGTGATGAACGGCGCGGCCGGCCGGCGGATGCCGGGCTTCTCCTCGCTGGCGGAGACCCGCCACGGCTTCCGGAGGATCCGCTCCCGCAGCCCGGCCGCGGCCGCCTCGTCGAGCAGCACCACCTCCGCGTCGGTCGCCAGCTTGCCGGTCGAGGGGTCGAAGTCCTTGCCGCTGGCGATCCGGGTGCCGTTGAGCGCGACGAGGTCGGCGTCGAACGGCTGCTCGGCGTGGAGGAGGTGGGCCTTGAGATCCCAGTACACCGCGGCGCGGAAGGCGCGGCGCTCCCGCTCGCGCTGCACCAGGAGCCGCACCGCCACCGATTGCACCCGCCCGGCCGAGAGCCCGTAGGCGATCTTCTTCCAGAGCAGCGGGGAGAGCGTATAGCCGTAGAGCCGGTCGAGGATCCGCCGGGTTTCCTGGGCCCGCACCAGCTTGTCGTCGATGTCGCGAGTCGTTTCCAGCGCCTCGCGGATCGCCTCGCGGGTGATCTCGTGGAAGACCATCCGGCGGACCGGGATCTTCTTGGGCGCGAGCACCTGGGTGAGATGCCAGGAGATGCTCTCTCCTTCGCGGTCCTCGTCGGTGGCGAGCAGCAGCTCGTTGGCCGCCTTGAGCGCCTCCTTGAGCTCCCGCACCACCTTCTTCTTGTCGGAGGGGACGACGTAGAGCGGCTCGAAGTCGTCGTCCACCTTGACCCCCAGCCGGGCCCACTCTTCGCCCTTGAACCTGGGCGGAATGTCCGCCGCCTTGTCGGGGAGGTCGCGGATGTGTCCCATCGAGGCGGCGACCGTGTAGCCGCGGGGCAGAAAGTCCCGGATGGTGCGCGCCTTGGTTGGCGACTCGACGATGACCAGCGACGCCATGCGACTCCTTCAGCGGGAAACGCAACGCGAAGAATCTCCGGAGCCGGAGATCCTTCGCGACGCGGGCTAATCTAGTACCACGATGACCGCCTCCCTGTCAATGTCCGTCACCGAACCGACGCGGCGGCAATCGTTTGCACGCGAGCCGTGGCTTCCGGGACGGGAGGCCCTATGTTTCTCCGGTTCCCCTCCTACACCGACGGAGCTTGCTATGGGTACCCTCGTCCTGGGCGTGGTGATCCTGCTGATTGCCGCTGTCGTGCGCACCGCGGGCAGGAGCCTCCAGACCGCCGGCGGCCAGGCGTCCGGCACGCTGGTCAAGCTGGTGAGTCTGGGGCTGGTCGTCGCGGGCGTGGGAATTCTCACCAGCTCGAGCGTGATCGTCGTCGACGCCGGACAGGTCGGGGTCCGCACCGCGTTCGGCAGCGTGGACCCGGCGCCGCTGCTCTCGGGGGTCCGGGTCGTGGCGCCGTGGTCGTCGGTCGAGAAGTATTCGACCCGCGAGGAGCAGTGGCCCTCGCAGCGCGAGGCGGTCGAGACGATGGACGCGCTCTCCAACGAGCAGATGAGCATGAAGGTGGACGCGGCGGTGCGCTGGCAGATCGACCCGATGCAGGCGCCCCGGATCTATACCGAGATCGGCACCGAGGAGCAGATCAAGAACGTGGTGGTCAACGCCATCCGGAAGGGCGTGCGGGACGGCATGGTGCAGTTCTCCATCAACGACATCGCCAAACGCAACGCGATCGCCAACGCGATGGAGACCCAGGTCGACAGCGCGCTGCTCACCCGGCCCCGCGCCGGCGGCGAGCCGTTCCGGATCGCCAAGATCACCGCGTTCTATCTCCGGAACCTCGAGCCGCCCGCGCAGGTGGTGCAGGCCATCAACAACAAGATCGCCGCCGACCAGCAGATCGAGACCGAGAAGCACAAGGTCGAGGTCGCCCGGCTGCAGTCCGACCAGCAGCGCTACCTCAATCAGACCCTGACGCCGGAGGCGCTGATGAAGCAGTACCTGGAGGTGCTGCACGACATGCGGACCTCCAGCAACATGGTCGTGCTGATTCCGACCGAAGGCGGAACTCCGCTGCTCGACCTGGCCACGCTGCGGAAGAATCTGAACAAACAGTGACGAAGGGACAGGGGTCAGGGGTCAGGGATCAGGGGCGGCGGCGCTCCCGGCGGAGACCCAGCACGCCGGCCAGGACCAGCCCGACTGCCAGGAACAGCACGCCGGAGGGCAGGCCCGGCTCCGCGGGCCGGACCCCGCAGAGGCCGGTGAGGATGCAATCATCTGGAGCCAGCTGCATCAGGAGGAGCATGCCGGAACGCTAACCTGGGAGCGGGACGGACAGGGTGGGATTCGAACCCACGATACCGTTGCCGGTATACCGGTTTTCGAGACCGGCTCCTTCAGCCACTCGGACACCTGTCCAACGAGGGCGCAACTTAGAATCGGCCGGTGGGTTGCACAACCAATGCCGCGCGAGGAGGGGTCACCGGTCCCGCGGCGCGGGCTCCGGATCGGGCCGGAAGATCGCGGGCTCCCGATCGCGCCGCTTCCATTTCGCCCCGTGCCGCCGGCGCGCTACGCCGGGCTCGGCCGATGGAAGCGGAAGACCCTCGCCACCGGGCGTCGGCCCGCCGTCCCCGCGCCCGGTCGCACGCTCGCCGGAGAGCGAGACCTGCTCGATCTCGACCGTCTCGAGGAGACCGTCGGGCGAGAGTCCGGTGAGGACGACCGTCCCTTCGATCCGCATCGCCTCCTCCCAGCGCACCGCGACCGCATCGGCCGCCGCAGCCAGACGGCGGAAGTGGGGCTCCGCCGAGTCGCCGAGCCATTCCTCGCGCGCGCGCGTGAACGCCAGGCGGCCGCGCTGGTGCAGCAGGCGCGCGAGGGCCTTGACGCCGGGGATCGGCGAATCGGCCGGCCGGGAGGCACGTCGCGCGCCGCGGGCGCCGGGCACGGGGGCGAAGTCGGCGAGCCGATCACCGAGCTGTCGCATGAAGATCCATGCGTCGTGCACGTCGCCGAATGCGTCCTGCAGGGCCTTGAGCCGCTCGACCAGCTCCTGGCCGCCGGGAACCGCGTCCGCCCACGGATCGAGCAGGTAGCGCAGGTGCTTCGCGGCGATGCGGGCGCGATGCACGGCCCGGATATCGGTATCACCCCGGACGCCGCGCAGCCGCCTCCGCAGGCGGGCCGTCGCCTTGCGCATCTGCCGGGCGGTGACGGCCGCCATGCCGCGGCGCCGGTCGGGCTCGCCGGGCCGGAGCCGGCTGCCGAGCTGGGACAGCTCGGCGCGGAGGCGATCGTAAACCCACGGAAACCGGCGCGCGTCGCAGCGCATCATCGTGAGGCGCGCCCGC
>DASYRI010000033.1:0-3362 GCA_036004545.1 Gemmatimonadales bacterium | reverse complement strand
ACCAGGTATTCCCCACCACCCGCTGGATCCGGTCGAGCAGGGTGGGCGGGGTGGGCTCCTGCGCCGCTTCGATGACCGGATCGCCCGCCATCTCCGCCCTCAGGTCTTTGAGCTTGCCGGTGAGGGCGCGGCCCCGGTCGGCGAGCGCCGGCGGGGCGCCGGGCGTCGCCTCGATGGCCCGGCGCAGGAGGCCGAGGCGGTTCTCCGATTCGCCGAGCGAGGCGTTGGTGCCCATCGCGGCGCGCTGGAGCCGCGCGGTCTGCTGGTGGAATGCCGCGATCGCGGCGCGGTCCCCCGCCGCGAGCGCCCCCTGGCCCAGCGGCACGGCGTGGAAGGTCTGCTCGCCGGCCACGGTTTCGCGCCCGTTCTGCCGGAGCGAGAGCGTCACCTTGTAGCTGCCGGGCGGCAGCATCGGCCCGCGCCCGGCGCCGAACCCGCCGCCGCCTTCCTCCTCGTCACCGCCCGCCGTTGCGGCCGGGAGCGTGGTCACCGGAGTCGCGGCCGGGTACCGGAAGTCCCACGCGATCCGCTGGAAGCCGGCGCCGGTGGGTCCGGTGAGCCGCCGGATCACGTGGCCCTGCTCGTCGGCCACCGTGAGCACCACCGCGGGCGCCTCCTCCCGCTCCTCCACCCGGAGGCTGTCCCACGAGGGATACGGCGTATCCTGCCCCTTCTGCGCCGCCGCCTTCTCCGCCGCGAGCCGCCGCTGCCGCATCGTGCGAAGCTCGCGCTGCAGGAACCAGGTGAACACCGCGCCGAACGCCGGGTTCCGGGCGGTGTAGAGCGCGTCGCCCTGGGCGCCGCGGGGCCCGCCGCCCAGGGGGCTCGCCTCCACGTACATCTTCGCGTCGGGCACCGGCAGGAGCGCCACCCGCTGCTCCACCGTCTTCGCCGCGTCGCGGAGCGGGGAGTAGTCGTCGAGGACCCAGAACCCTCGCCCGAAGGTGGCGAGCACCAGGTCGTTCTCCTTGCGCTGGATCGCGATGTCGCGCACCGGGATCGTCGGCAGCCCGGAAAGCTTGATCCACTTCTTTCCGCCGTCCACCGTGAAGAACGCGCCGAACTCGGTGCCCGCGAAGAGCAGGCCGGGATTCACGTGGTCCTCGGCTATGGCCCACACCGAGCCGCGTTCGGGGAGGTTCCCCGCGATCGAGGTCCAGGTCTTCCCGCCGTCCCCGCTTTTCATCAGATACGGCTTGAAGTCCCCCGCCTTGTGGTTGTTGAACGAAGCGTAGACGGTGCTCGCGTCGTGGCGCGAGGCCTCGACGTCGGAGACGAAGCTCATCTCCGGCACTCCCGGGAACGTCTCGATCTTCCGCCAGGTGGCGCCCCCGTCCAGGGTGGCGTGGATCAGCCCGTCGTCGGTGCCGGCGTAGAGGAGCCCCTCCTGCTTCGGCGACTCGGAGAGCGCCACGATGGTGCCGAAGAACGAGGTCGAGGTGTTCTTGGCCACGGCGTCCACGCTCCACACCCGCCCCATCATCTGCAGCGTGTTCCGGTTCACCTGGCGGGACAGATCGGGGCTCACCGGCTTCCAGCTGTCGCCCCGGTCGTCGCTCCGGAAGAGCCGCTGGGAGCCGAAGTAGAGCCGGGTGTGCGAGTGCGGGCTGATGATGAGCGGCGAGTCCCAGTGCCAGCGGAGCGCCGGCTCGCCCGGCTCCGGCTGGGGCTGGATCCCGATCCGCTCGCCGGTCCGCCGGTCGTAGCGCACCATCTCGCCGTGCTGCGATTCGGCGTAGATGGTGGTGGGATCCTCGGGATCCACCCGCGAGGTGAAGCCGTCGCCGCCCGTGGTGATGAACCAGTCGGCGTTGGCGATCCCGTGGGAGTTGACGCTCCCCGACGGGCCGCACACCGAGTTGTTGTCCTGGGTGCCGCCGCAGACCAGGTAGAACGGCCCCTCGCTCTGGGAGACGTCCACGTTGTAGAACTGCACCAGCGGCAGGTTCGCCAGGTACGCCCAGGTGGCGCCCCGGTCGAAGCTCTGGTAGAGCCCGCCGTCGTTGCCGTTCACCAGGTGATCGGTGTCGTCGGGGTCGATCCAGAGGGCGTGGTTGTCCACGTGGGTCGAGCGGCCCTGGATGGAGCGGAAGGTCCGGCCGCCGTCCTCGGTCACCTGGAGCTGCACGTTCATCGAGTAGACCCGGTCGGGATTCTTCGGGTCGGGATAGAGCTTGTGGTAGTAGAAGGGCGGGCCGGCGGTCGCCGGATTCATCCGCTCCCAGTTCTGGCCGGCGTCCATCGAGCGGAAGAAGCCGCCCGCGCGGTTCGCCGCTTCGACGATGGCGTAGACGACGTTGCCGTTGGCGGGCGAGACCGCGAGCCCGATCTTCCCCATTTCCTCGGTGGGGAGCCCCTTGCTGAGCTTGCTCCAGGTGGCGCCCGCGTCGGACGACTTCCAGATCGCGGAGCCGGGCCCGCCGTCGATGAAGCCCCACTGCCGGCGGGCGCGCTGATACGTCGTGGCGTAGAGGACGTCCGGGTTCCGCGGGTCGAACGCCAGGTCGTAGGCGCCGGTCCACTCGTCGCCCTTGAGCGACTGGGTCCAGGTCCTGCCGCCGTCGCTGGTCTTGTACACCCCGCGGTCGCCGCCGGCGGACCAGAGCGGGCCCATCGCCGAGGCGTAGACCAGGTCGGAGTTGCGGGGGTCGATCAGGATCCTGCCGATGTGGTTCGAGGCCTTGAGGCCGGCGTTGCTCCAGCTCTTTCCGCCGTCGGTGGACTTGTACACTCCGTCGCCGTAGCCCACGCTCCGCTGGCTGTTGTTCTCTCCGGTTCCCACCCATACCACCAGCGGGTTTTTCGGGTCCACCGCGACGGTGCCGATGGAGTAGGACGCCTGGGCGTCGAAGACCGGGGTCCAGGTGGTGCCGGCGTTCGCCGTCTTCCACACCCCGCCCGAGTGCACCGCCACGTACCAGGTGCTCTTGTCAGAGGGGGGCACCGCCACCTCGCCGATCCGTCCCGAGGGCGTGGCGGGGCCGATGTTCCGGAGCCGGAGCCCGGCGAAGAGCCCGGGACGCATACGGTCCGTGGTGTCGGGCTGGGCGGTCTGCGCCGGCGCCTGGCCCGCCGTGCCGGCGGGAGTGGAAACGGGGGTTGCCCCGGCCGCGGCCGCCGGCCTGGCGGGGGGACGCCGAGCGGGAGCCGCCGGCGCTCCCTGGGCGTAGCTGGTGCCGGGCGCGGCGAGCAGGAGCGCGAGGGTGACGAGCGAAGCGGTTCTCATCGGGGCGCGATCCTCGAGCGGATGTGGAGTGACGGCGATGCGGAAGGGGGAGCGGTGGCGGCGCCGCGGACCCCGGGGGAGAATCTCGCTTCCGGCGGACCGGACCGCCACGGGCCCGCCCCGCCCTCGCGTCGGC
>DASYRI010000032.1:0-7154 GCA_036004545.1 Gemmatimonadales bacterium | reverse complement strand
GGAGAACAATGAGACCGCGGGTTCCAAGTGAACCTTGGAGGAATAATCAAGAAACGCTCTTGCTTTCCGCGTGATCGACCTGGTCAGCTGGCGTCACCATTGCATCGGCGACGCGGTGCGCAGCGGGGGCTCTCAATCCTCCGCGCGGGAGTGCGATCCTGCCCGCCGCCGGCGAGAGTGTCGCAATGTAGCCGCCCGGCGGGTTGGCGATCAATGGGCCCTCGTGCCGAATTACGCTGTTGAATCACCGCACCGCGCCCTGGAGCCACCGGCAGTGCTGCTCCCACTGCCGCGGCCGTGTTATGGCCGGCTCGTGCCCGGCGAGCTCCTCCTGAGCCGAGCCGTGGGATCGCCCCAGGGCCCGCTTCGATCCGAAATGGTCGGTTTGAATCCGAATTCGCGCCGGCGCGAAGTGCCGCTCCGGGACCGGCCCCGGCCAGGAGCAGCTCTCCGAGCGCGGGGAGAGCCGCAGGGCCCCCGGATTCCGGCGGGAGGCCCCGGCGGGGCGGCGCGCTGGCGATGCGGGTAGAGTCTCTCCGACCATCGACCGGTGGTCTTGGGTGAATCGGCTCAGAGGCGACTCCCGGACCAGGCCCGAAGCAGCGCCGGTACGATTCCTGCCCACCGCCTTGCCTCCTGCGGGTCCCCCACGGGGGCGCCCCGAACTTTCACCGAACCGGTCCGCGCCATGCGGCTTGCGATCATCGCCGACGTCCACGGAAACCTGCCGGCGCTGCACGCGATCCGGTTTCCCGCCTGCGGCGGCCGGAAGACTTTCTCGCCCAGAGAGAAATCCTCCGGCGGTTCGACGCCGGCCTGCGCCGCTGCTTCACCGGCCACACCCACGTGGCACAGGTCACTCAGATCGACTCCTCCGGACGGGTGTGGACGCTCCGGGAGCCCCGCCTGCGGCTGAACTCATCGTCCTTCGCCTTCATCAATCCGGGCAGTGTGGGCCATCCCCGGGAATCGGATTACCGGGCCAGCTACGCCGTCCACGACACGGCGACGGATGTCCTGTTCCTCCGGCGGGTCGCCTACGATCGTGCCGCGATGGAAGCGGAGAACGCCCGCCAGCGGATCTTCACCGACCTCGGCCCGTCCGTCATCGCCCATCGGATACGGCGCCTCCTCCGGGCGGTCCGAGGCGCCGCGGCCCGAGCTGCGAGACTTCGATTCGGAGCGTAAGGCGAAGGTCCCGGCGAGGGGGGCGGATCGGGGTCAGGGACCAACGGTCATCGGCTGTGCGGGATTCGCGGCGCCCTCCTCACCCCACCGGCCGGGACCGGGCCGGTGCCGGGTGAGTGTGGCGCGCACCTGCTCGAAGGCGGTCGGGTAGGGAGCGAATCGGGCCGGCTCACCCGCCGAGAGCACATGTTCTCCGCGTGAAGCCCGCCGGGCCATCGAGGAGACGAACAGCTTCTCCACCTCCGCGGCCGCGGCGGGATCGGTGCTGCACCGGAGCTGGAGGCCCACCCGCCGCGCATTGCGGACCCGCGGCATGGCGTCCGCCATCGCCGCATCAAGATTGCCGACGGTGAGGTCTACGACGAATTCGATCCGTCCCCGCCGGCTGATCTCGCCGGCCAGCCTCGGTAACACGCCCCCCGGAGTGCCGAAGGAATAAAGCCTTAGATCGCTCACCCGCCGGGAGCGGGCGAACTCGCGGAGACCGGTCCAGAAGGAATCGTCAGCCTCCGTGGCGGGGATGGAGAAGGTCTCGAGCACCCGGCGCAACCGTCCCGTCCAGAGCACGGCCAGCGCGCCGCACGGCGCATGCCGGTTGCCGGGCGCGGCCAGCAGCAGGGGATGTCCTCCGAGCGCGTCGAGTGAACTCGCGAACCGGGAGGTGAGAAACGGGTCCTCGGAAACGAGCGTTCCAATTCCGCGAGCCTCGGCGAGGTCGTCGGTTCTACCACCAGTCCACTAGTCATGGATCGGTCCCCGGACCCGGGATGGCGGAGGACGCCAGGGCCCGCTCCGCGGGAAGATAATCGGCCGCCGGTTCGGGGGCCGCCTCGAGCGGCCCGGTTCGCGACCGGCAGCGGAAGGTCTCAGGGGTCCGAAGGAGGCGCGACCTGCGGACCGTAGCCATCCCGCCAATTCGCCGGAAAGACGCCGCGCTCCATCAGGTGGGAGTCGAGGAAGAACTTCGCGGCCTGATTGGAGCACTGGAATGGCCCGTGCTCGCCCTCGATCGGGAAGGAGCCCCTGACGCCGCCGCGAGGCCGAGCAGCATCTGGCCGGTGTTGCACGTCACCGGGATGCGGGGCAGATATCCTGCGACGCCACCGGAAAAGCCGCCCGGCGAAGCCCGGCGAAGCCGGCTAATATTGGGTACCTGACGCGTCGGCGCCGGAATCTCCGGGATGTCCTCCGCGGGTTCGAGCCGCGGTTGAAATGACTGACCGAGTCATGCTTCAACCTTCTTCGCCGGGAGGACCCCGAGAGGTGCGTGCGATCGAAAAGCCGGCGCATCAGCTTCGCTTGTGAGCATCCCTTTCCCGGAGATTCGGAGCGGAGGTTCGGCTTGCGCGCCGTGGTGAAGCCTGGGCCCGGGCCGGGCTTCGAGCTCCGCGACGTCCCCCAACCTTCCTGCGGCCCCACCGAGGTGCTCATCCGAGTCCGCGCGGCCGGCGTCTGCGGCACCGATCTGCACATCTGGGAGTGGGACGCGTGGGCCAGCGGGCGGCTCCGCCCCCCGGTGGTGATCGGCCACGAATTCGCCGGGGAGATCACGGCGATGGGCGCCGAGGCCGCGGCCGAGGGGCTCCTCGCGGTGGGAGACCTGGTCACCGCGGAGGGCCACATCGTCTGCGGCCACTGCCTCCAGTGCCGCACCGGCCATGCCCACCTCTGCACCCGGACCCGCATCATCGGCGTCGACCGCGACGGCGCCTTCGCCGACTTCATCGCGATGCCCGCCTCCAACGTGATCGAGCTGGATGGCATCGCCCTCGAGACCGGGGCCATCATGGACCCGATCGGCAATGCGGTCCACACCGTGCTCGCGGGCGGCGAGGTCTCCGGGAGCACGGTCTTCGTGCTCGGTTGCGGTCCGATCGGCTGCTTCGCCTGCGGGGTCGCCCGGGCGGCGGGGGCATCGCTCGTCGTCGCGAGCGACTTCAACGACGTGCGGCTTTCCCTGGCTCGCGGCATGGGGGCCCAGGTCGCCCTCAATCCCGGCCGCGACGACGTCCTGGCTCGGGTGCGCGAGCTCACCGGCGGCGACGGCGTGGATCTCGTCTGCGAGATGAGCGGCCATCCAGCCGGGCATGCCCAGGCGTTCGCTGCGGCCCGCCTGGGCGGCCGCGTGAACCTCCTCGGCACGCCCAGCCGCGCCACCGAGGTGGATTTCGCCCGCGACATCATCTTCAAAGGATTGACGCTCTACGGCGTCACCGGGCGAAAGATGTATTCGACCTGGCACACCATGGCCCGGCTCCTCCGCGCCGGCCAGCTCGACGCCCGCCCCGTCATCACCCACCGCTTCCCGCTCGAGCGGATCGCCGAAGCGATCGGCGTCATCAAGGAGGGGAAGGCGGGAAAGGTCATCCTGGAGATCGCGTCGTGACGAGTTCGCTGGAGACCCGACTCTGCGAGGGCCTCGATCAGTTTCGCACCGACGGCGTGTACAAGCGGCTCAATTACCTCGAGACCCCGCAGGCGCCGCGGGTGCGGATGGAAGGCCGCGGCGAGGTGATCATCCTCTCCTCCAACAACTACCTCGGCCTGAGCAACGAGCCGGAGATCATCGCGGCGGGCAACACCGCGCTCGAGCGCTACGGCGCGGGCACGGCGTCGGTGCGTTTCATCTGCGGCACCTTCACGATTCACCGGGAGCTGGAGGCCGCCCTGGCCGGCCTGGTGGGCACCGAGGCCTCGCTGTCGTTCGGGAGCTGCTGGAACGCCAATGAAGCGCTCCCGTCCACCGTGCTCACCGAGCAGGACCTGGTGCTCAGCGACCGGCTCAACCACGCCTCGATCATCGACGCGATCCGCCTCGCCAAGGCGATCACGAAATGCCAGACCGGGGTCTTCGAGCACCGGAACCTCGCCGACCTCGACGCGCGCCTCGCGGCGGCGAAGGATCGCCGGGTGAAGATGGTCATCACCGACGGGGTGTTCTCGATGGAGGGCGCGACCGCCGATCTGCCCGGGCTGCTCCAGGTCTGCCGGAAGCACGACGCGGTGCTCGTGGTGGACGACAGCCACGCGACCGGCGTGCTGGGCCGGACCGGCCGCGGCACGGCCGAGCACCAGGGCGTGCTCGGGGAGGTGGAGGTCATCACCAGCACCCTCGGCAAGGCGCTGGGCGGCGCGGCGGGCGGGTTCGTGGCCGGCTCGGCCGCGCTCTCCGACTACCTCACCCAGCGCTCCCGGCCCCAGCTCTTCAGCAACGCGCTTCCCTGCACCGTGGCCGGCAGCGCCCTCGCCGCGGTGCGATTCCTGGAGGCGCACCCGGAGCGCGTGGCGCGGCTCCGGCAGAACACCGCCTACTTCCGCGGGCGGCTCGGCGAGCTCGGATTCAAGCCGCTTCCCGGCGAGACGCCCATCGTGCCGGTAATCATCGGCGAGACCGCCGACGCGATCCGGATGAGCCAACTGCTCCTCGACGAGGGGGTCTTCGTCACCGGGTTCGGCTACCCGGTCGTGCCCCAGGGAACGGCCCGGGTCCGCTGCCAGGTCTCCGCCGCGCACAGCCGGGACGACCTCGACCAGGCGCTGGCGGCTTTCCGCAAGGTGGGCAAGGCGCTCGGCTTGATTTGAGCGCAGGCGTCCGCCTGCGCCAACCGCGCCGATTCTCGAGCCGACCCCGAACCGTCTGGCCTTTTGCCGAAAGGACGCGTTTCGGCAGGCCGGCCTCGGCGACCCGATCTGCAGCGGGCCGGAGCGGGGCTCAGGCATCGCCGCATATTGACGCTGTAACCATTTCCACTAGAATAGGTTACGCAGGGCCGCACCCAGCGGGTAACCGGGTCCCGGATCGAGACGCCAAGGTCGCGTGGGGAGAGCACGGGGTTTGCCGTGTCTCGACTCGAATGGGTGGCCCCCGGCCCCCACGCCCTGGCACCACAGATCCACAATCAAACTCGACTTTTCGTTCGGAGGCAGGCTCATGCGCATCCGTTCCGGCGTCCTCCCGCTCCTGGCCCTGGCGGCCTTGGCCGCGGCCCATTCGGTCGAAGCGCAAGCGGCGCGTTCCAACGACGGATCGGTCGCGCGGAGCCGCGAAGACCGGTTCAAGTGGTACTTCGGCGCCGGGGGGGGGGCGCTGTTCTTCGAAACCCAGACCCATGGCATCAGCGGTATTCCGACGGCCGGCGCTCACATCGCCATCGTGGCACGCCGCGCCGGCCTGATGCTGGGCGTGGACGAAGGGTTCGGGAGCAGCGACACCACCGCCTTCCTGGACTCGGCCCTGCTCCCCCGTATCGCCACCTTCGATCACATCCGTCGCTACGGCTTCACCCTCACCGGCTACCCGGTGCGCGGAATGTTCGAGCCGTATCTCGGGGTCGGCTTCGGCCTGACCCAGGTACTCAGCCCGACGATGGGCGGCGGCCTCCAATCACCCGACTCGACGGCCGAGAGCGCTGCCCTGCTCCGGGACAAGGCTGGGGCGGCCTTCGCCTCGTTCATGGGCGGCGTGCAGGTGCGGGTCGGCCGGGTGGTGGCGTTCGGGCAGTATCAGGTCAACACCGCGCCGTCGCCCGACAACCTGCTCCGCGGACCGCTGCACCTGCTGACCGCTGGGCTGCGCTTCTCGCTGGGGAGTTCCAGGGAGGAAGTGAAAGGTGGGGGGTACTAACTCGCGACGCTCAGACCCACCGGCCGTGGGTGACCCGCCAGCATCTCTCCAGGTGGGCGGTGAACTCGAAGAGGTGCGAGCAATCGCGGAGGCCGCGACGGTGCAGCTCCAGCTGCAGGCGATACCGTTTCCAATCCACCACCTCCCCCGGAAACGCATCTGAGGCGGCCAGCGCCATCGAACGCTGCAATCGCCGGCTGCGGCGTGCCTGCACCGCGGGGTCCGCCATCTCCCATCCAGATCGGCCTTCCCCGGGCAGAGCCGCGGGGCTCGGCTGGTGACCTGGGTAGTGCTGCCAGGGTACCTCGCGCACGACCGCCGGAAACAACTCGGTCCACCGGTTATACATCCGATGGTAAAGGCATTGATCCAGCTGCATCGCAGCGGAAAAGCTGAGGAATTCAGCGTCGTAGAACGGGAGGATATACTCCACCCCGTTGAGATCCAGATCCTCGAAGTATCCCGTGGTATGCCGGCGCTGATCGTTGAGAAGAAGGAACAGGAACACGCGCTGCCCCGGCTCGGTGGGATGAACCGCCAGCAGCTCTTCGCGAATCGCCTGGCGCGGAATGTCGTCGACCCACGCTCTCACTCCAGACCGGAGGGATCGTCCGGGGGCCCCAGCAGGGTTCGCGGAAAGGAATTTGCTGATCGCTCCGGCGACATCGTTTCGCCGGAGCGGCGGTAGCATCGGCTCGGAAACGAACACTCTGCCAACGCCCACGCTTCCCCCCTCGCCCGCCCACACCGGGGGCGGCGATTCCGCTCCCTCACCCGCCGCGAGGAGCTCGGACCGAAGAATCTCGGCGGTCTTCCACGGCCAATCCTCACCCTGGAAATCGAAGGGCATGACGAATTCCCGGTGATCGGTCCGGATCCTCGCGGCGAACTGACGGCCGATCGCACGGTCGAGACTCCCTTCCCAGGACATGTTGTAGGTAACCAGTGGGACTCCGCGCGCCGCCAGCGAAGCGGCAACGACCCGTGAGTCGAGGCCCCCACTGAGAAACGCTCGGACCGGCGATCGTCCGTCCAAGCGCAGATCGATCCCTGCCTGGAATCGCTGGTACAGTTCGCAGAGGGTCTCCTGATTGACGGGGATCGTGCCGCCGCAGGTGCTCCAATCGAAGTAGAGGCGCCGCTCCACCGCACTCCCGTCGAAACGGATGACTTCGGCCGGCCGCGCCCGGTAGGTACAGGCGTACGGAGTCCGGTCCGCCATGCTGAAGCCGAACGTCGCGGATTCGACCGCGCCGCGGA
Source organism: Gemmatimonadales bacterium (assembly GCA_036004545.1). Taxonomy (GTDB): domain Bacteria; phylum Gemmatimonadota; class Gemmatimonadetes; order Gemmatimonadales; family GWC2-71-9; genus JABFSM01. The sequence continues at coordinate 82 of DASYRI010000032.1, read as the reverse complement.
GATCGACTGAGAGGCGAAGCGACGGACAGCTCTCCAGGATTCGCAGCGCCGACGCAAAAGTGACTACCTCATCTCCGACGTG
>DASYRI010000031.1:0-1976 GCA_036004545.1 Gemmatimonadales bacterium | reverse complement strand
CGGCCCGCGGCACCAGCCGGAGCGACACCACCCCCTGGAGCGCGGTGGCGAGCACCATCCGGATCTCCTGGTGCTGGTGGGGCGGGTAGAAGGAGATGATGCGGTTGAGCGTCTGGGTGGCATCGGTGGTGTGGAGCGTGCTGAAGACCAGGTGGCCGGTGTCGGCCGCCTTGAGCGCGGTGTCGAGCGTCTCCATGTCGCGGATTTCGCCGACCAGGATGACGTCCGGGTCCTGCCGCAGCACGTGGCGCAGCGCCGAGGCGAAGGACAGCGTGTCGCTCCCGACCTCACGCTGGGAGATGTTGGACATCACGTCGCGGTGCAGGAACTCGATCGGGTCCTCGATCGTGATGACGTTGACCCGGCGGTTCTGGTTCACGTGGTTGATCATCGCGGCGAGCGCGGTCGACTTGCCGGACCCGGTGATGCCGGTGACCAGGATCAGCCCGCGGGGCTTGAGCGCGAGCTCCTCGAGCACCTCGGGCAGGTGCAGATCGGCGATGGTCTTCACCTCGTACGGGATCGCGCGGAAGGCGAACGCGAGCGTGCCGCGCTGCTGGTAGATGTTGGTCCGGAAGCGGCCCACGCCGGGGACGCCGATGGCGAAGTCCGCTTCCTTCTTCTCCGCGAACTCCTTGATCTGGCGCGGGGTCATGACCTGCTCCGCCAGCGCTTTCACGTCCTCCGGCTTGACCGGCGGCATCTCCAGCGGCTGGAGCTCGCCGTTGAGCCGGATCGTTGGCGGCCGGCCGACCTTGAGCAGCAGGTCGGACGCGTTCCGCTGCACCATCTGGGCGATGGTCTGCTTGAAGTTGAACGTGGAGGCGGCAGAGCTCGCGGCCGGGGCCGGGCTCGAGGGCGGGGACTCAGCCATTGGGATCCACTCGGAAGAGGACCTGGCCGAACTCCACCGGCTGCGCGTCGTCCACCATGATCTCGCGCACGACGCCGGCGATCTCGGCCTCGATCTCGTTCATGATCTTCATCGCCTCGATGATGCACACCGTCTGCCCCGAGGTCACGCGCGTCCCCACCTTGACGTAGGGCTCCGCGCCCGGCTCGGGCGACTTGTAGAACGTTCCCACCATGGGAGACCGGATGTCCTTGAGCAGCGCCACGGACCGCGCCAGCTCGCCGTCCCCGGCGGCAGACGGCCCGCCCGCCCCGGCGGGCGCCGACGGAGCGTGGTAGGCGGCCGGCGCGGTCATGAAGGTGGGGACGCCGGAGCCGGTGCGCGTGATCACCACCTTGGTGCCGAACAGCCCCTTCACCTCGATCGACCCGATCTCGGGCGTGTCGCGCAGGAGCTGCGCCAGCCCCTGCACGTCCTCGAGCTCGATCGACTTGATCCCCGGGACGGTCTGCAGCAGCTCGGCGAGCTGCTTCATCTCCTGGGGGGTCATACGCGGGTGAGATACTTGTCGTCGCGGCGGTCAACCCGGATCACTTGCCCCTCCTCGATAAAGAGCGGGACCTGCACCGTGGCGCCGGTCTCCAGCGTGGCCGGTTTGGTGGCCCCGGTGGCGGTGTCGCCGCGCACGCCCGGATCGGTCCGGGTGACGGCGAGCTCGACGAAGTTCGGCAGCTCCACGAGGATCACCCGGTCATTGTGGACCAGGCCCTCGCACTCCATGCCTTCCTTGAGGTACTTGAGCTGATCGGCGCCGATCAGGTCTTCCGTCAGCATGATGTCGTCGAAGGTCTGCTGGTCCATGAAATGGTAGAAATGGCCGTCGACGTACGAATACTGGATGGGGCGCCGCTGGAGCCGGGCGTCGGTCACGCGCTCGCCCGCATTGAACGTGCGATCGAGCACCGCGCCCGTCCGGATGTTCTTCAGCTTGGTCCGGACGAACGCCCCGCCCTTCCCCGGCTTGACGTGCTGAAAGTACACCATCTGGTAGAGGTGGCCGTCGATCTCGAGTACGAGACCGTTCCGGAAATCTGCGGTGCTGGCCACGAGTGCTCCCGTCAGT
>DASYRI010000030.1:0-8526 GCA_036004545.1 Gemmatimonadales bacterium | reverse complement strand
CGTGGTCGTCTCCTTCTCGCCGAGGATCTCGACCTGGGCCCCCTCCAGCGGCTGGCCCAGCGTGTCCTGGACCGACCCGCGCAGGACGGGCAGGGGCCGAGGCTGGGCCGACTTGGCGGCCTGGGCCGCCGCCGCGCCGGGCGCCGTCAGCAGGAGAAAAAGGAGCGAAAGTCGCATCGTCATGCCGTGAGGGGCCTCTGACCTTACGCTAGAGCCCCCCGGTCCACCGCGCAAGGCGGGGCCGGCGAGCGCCTCGCACCGAAGCCGCCGCGAGCTAGCTTTCCCCGGATGGTCCCCCCCCCTCCCCACGGCTATCCCGGCACCCACGTCCTCTACCGCGACCTCGCCCGGGAGTATCCGCTCATCGTGCGCGGGGAGGGATGCTGGCTGGTGGACCAGGACGGGAAGCGCTACCTCGACGCCTGCGGCGGGGCGTACGTCGCCTGCCTGGGGCACGGGGTGCCCGAAGTGGTGGAGGCGGTGGCGGAGCAGATCCGCCGGGTGGCGTTCGTGAGCGGGATGAGCTTTACCAACGAGGCCGCCGAGGCGCTCGCCGACGAGCTGGCTTCGCTCGCGCTGGGCGATCTCGACCGGTTCTATTTTCTCTCCAGCGGCTCGGACGCCATCGAGGCGGCGCTCAAGCTCGCGCGGCAGTACTGGGTGGACCGGGGCCGGCCGGGCAAGGCGCGGCTCCTCGCCCTGGCGCCGGGTTACCACGGCAACACGCTGCTGGCGCTCTCGGCGAGCGCGCGGGAGCACTACCGGGCCATCTACCGCCCCTGGCTGGTGGACGTGGCGCGGGTGCCGGCGCCCTACGCCTACCGCTGTCCCTGCCGCGGCGAGGACCAGGCGTGCGCGCGCTGCGGCGGGCAGGCGCTCGAGGAGGCGATCCTCGGGATCGGCGCGGACCAGGTCGCGGCCTTCATCGCCGAGCCGGTGGGCGGCTCCTCGACCGGCGGCGACGTGCCGCGGGCGGACTACTGGCGCACCGTCCGGGAGATCTGCGACCGGCACCAGGTGCTCTGGATCGCGGACGAGGTGCTGGTCGGGGCGGGACGCACCGGCACCTGGTCGGCGCTCGAGCCCTACGCCGCGGTGCCGGACCTCCAGGTGCTGGGGAAGGGTCTGAGCGGGGGCTACGCGCCGCTCGCGGCGGTGGCGGTGCCGCGGCGGATCGCGGACGTGATCGCGGCGGGCTCCAGGGCGGTGCTGCATGCGCAGACCTTCTCCCACACGCCGATGATGTGCTCGGCGGGCGTGGCCGCGGTGCGGTACATCAGGGGCCACGATCTGGTGGCGCGGTGCGCCCGGATGGGCGAGGTGCTGCACCGGAAGCTCGCGGCCCTCCGCTGTCTGCCCCACGTGGGCGACATCCGCGGCCGGGGCCTCCTCGCCGGGATCGAGTTCGTCGTGGACGTGGAGAGCCGGGCGCCGTTTCCCCGGGAGAGCCGCTTCGCCGAGCGGTTCACCCGCGCGGCGGAGCGGGCGGGGCTCATGGTCTGGCCCAACACGGGCCACGCCGACGGCACCAACGGCGATCTCGTGGTCCTGGCGCCGCCGTTCATCATCACCGAGGCGGAGATTGATGAGATCGTGACGCGGTTTCAGGCCGCCTTGGAGAACGTTGTTTGAGAGAGGAGTCCCGTCCATGCCAGGCAAGCCGTACCCCCGCATCGTCTCGCCCCCGCCCGGTCCGAAGGCGCGCGCCATCATTGCCCGGGACGAAGCGGTCACGGCGACCTGCTACATCAAGGAGTATCCGCTGGTGGTGGCGCGGGGCGAGGGCGCCATGGTGGAGGACGTGGACGGGAACCGCTTCCTCGATTTCATGGCGGGGATCGCCGTCTGCTCCACCGGCCACAGTCACCCCGAGGTCGTCAAGGCCATCAAGGATGCCGCGGACCGCTTCCTCCACATTTGCGGCGGGGATTTCTACTACGAGGGCATGGCCGCGCTCGCCGAGCGGCTGGTGAAGCTCGCGCCCGGCCGCTCGAAGAAGCGGGTGTTCTTCACCAATTCGGGCGCCGAGGCGGTGGAGGGGGCGATGAAGCTCGCGCGCCACGCCACCCGCCGCACCGCCTTCGTGGCGTTCAAGGGCGCGTTCCACGGCCGCACCTACGGGGCGCTCTCGCTCACCTCGAGCAAAGCGAAGCAGCACGGCGGCTTCGGGCCGTTTCTCCCCGACGTGCACCATGTTCCCTTCGGCTACTGCTACCGCTGTGAGTACGGCAAGACGTTTCCCTCCTGCGAGCTCTTCTGCGTGAGCATCATCGAGAAGGACCTGTTCGCCCGCCACCTCGATCCGCGCGACGTGGCCGCGATCTTCGTCGAGCCGATCCAGGGCGAGGGCGGCTACATCGTGCCGCCGCCCGGCTGGCTCGCGGCGCTCCGCGAGCTCTGCGACAGGCACGGCATCCTCCTCGTGGCCGATGAGGTGCAGTGCGGCATCGGGCGGACCGGGAAGATGTTCGCCTGCGAGCTGGCCGGGATCGAGCCCGACATTCTCCTCGCGGCCAAGGGGCTGGGCTCCGGCATGCCGATCGGCGCCATCATCGCGAACGAATCGGTGAGCACCTGGGAGAGCGGCTCCCACGGCACCACCTTCGGCGGCAATCCGGTCTGCTGCGCCGCGGCGCTCGCCACGCTCGAGGTCGTCGAGCGCGACCTGCTCCCCCACGTCAAGGCGCGCGGCGAGCGGCTCATGGCGGGGCTTGAAGGGCTCGCCGCCAGACATCCGGTGATCGGGGATGTGCGCGGCGTGGGGCTCATGCAGGGCGTCGAGCTCGTGGCCGACCGCGCCACCCGCGAGCCCGCCGGCGACCTGGTGCACCGGTTGGAGGCGATGGCCTTCGCCAAGGGGCTCCTCACGCTCGCCGCGGGGAGGAACGTGCTGCGCCTGGCGCCGCCGCTCGTGGTGGATGACGGGGACGTGGATATTGCGTTGGAGATCCTGGGACAGTGTCTGGAGCAGCTTGATTGATCGTGGGCGGACGGACGGACAGGCGGACGGGCGGACGGTGAAATCACTTTCGCTCGGTCCGTCGATCAGTACTTCGCTCCACCTTCCGCCTTTCCGTCTGGTCGCCCGTCTCCTGTCCGCCTCTCCGCCTTCCCGCCTGTTCGCCCGTCTCCTGTCCGGCTGTCCGCCTGTCCGGCTGGTCGCCCTTCTCCTGTCCGCCTGTCCGCCTGTCCGCCTGTCCGCCCAACGCGCCCCCGTCCTCCAGCAGATCCACGTCCCCCATTCCTACTACTACCGCGAGATGTACCTCCCCCAGGCCACCAGCGGCCCCTCCTCCGCCGCCTGGTCGCCGGACGGGAAGGAGCTGGTCTACTCGATGCAGGGCACCCTCTGGCGCCAGCGGCTCGGCGGGGCGGAGGCGGCACAGCTCACCGACGGGCCGGGTTACGACTACCAGCCCGACTGGTCGCCCGACGGGCGGACGCTGGTGTACACGAGCTACCGGAACGACGCGATGGAGCTCCGGCTCCTCGATCTCCGCTCGGGGCAATCCCGCGCGCTGGTCGCCGACGGCGCGGTGAATCTCGATCCGCGCTTCTCGCCCGACGGGCGCCGGGTCGCCTTCGTCTCCACTGCGTACCAGGGGCGCTGGCACGTCTTCGTGGTGGATCTCGACTCGACGGGCGGAGAGGTGGCCGGTCCGCCCCTCCGCCTGACCGCCGACAACGACAGCCGGCTCCCGCGGTACTACTACAGCGCATTCGATCACTACCTCTCGCCCGCGTGGGGGCCCGATGGGAAAGAGCTGATCCTGGTCTCCAATCGCGGCCACGTCTGGGGCTCGGGCGGGCTCTGGCGCATGGCCGCGACGCCCGCCGCGCCGATGCGGGAGATCCGGAACGAAGAGACCACCTGGAAGGCCCGGCCCGATTGGTCGCCCGATGGCCGCCGCGTGGTCTACAGCAGTTACCTCGGCCGCCAGCGGAACCAGCTCTGGCTCACCACCGCCGGCGGCGGCGATCCGTTCGAGCTCACCTACTGCGACTGCGACCACACCGCGCCGCGCTGGTCGCCGGATGGGAGGCGGATCGCGTTCATCAGCAACGAGGACGGCAACACCTCGCTGCGGGTGGTGACCGTTCCCGGCGGGAGCGTGGAGACGGTGAGCGCCAGGACTCGGCGCTACCTCCATCCCGTGGGCACGCTCCGGGTGCGGGTGACCGATCCTGCGGGCCGGCCCGTCGCGGCGAGGATCTCGGTGACCGGCCCCGACGGTCGAGGCTGGGCGCCGGACGGCGCCTGGCGCCACGCCGACGACGGGTTCGACCGCGGCGAGCGGAAGTTCGAGGCCACCTACTTTCACGCCGCCGGCACCGCGGCGCTCTCGGTCCCCGCCGGCGTCTACACCGTGGAGGTGACCCGGGGCCTGGAGTATGCCCGTGTCGTCCGGACGGTGACGGTCGCCGCCGGGACCGCCGCCACCGTCGCCGTGCGCCTGGCCCGCCTGGCCGACCTCCCCGCCCGCGGCTGGTGGAGCGGCGACCTCCACGTCCACATGAATTACGGCGGCGCCTACCGCAACGACCCCGCGCGCCTGCGCTTCCAGGCCGAGGCGGAGGACCTGCACGTGGTGGAGAACCTGATCGTCAACAAGGAGCAGCGGATCCCGGACGTGGCGTTGTTCCGTCCCGGCGGGCGTCCCGATCCGGTCTCCACCGCCATGACGATCGTCCGCCACGACGAGGAATATCACACCTCGTACTGGGGCCACACCGGCCACCTGGGGCTCACCCGCACCCTGATGCTCCCGAACTACGCGGGTTATACCAACACCGCGGCGGCGAGCCTCTTCCCCGACAACACGACGATCTTCGATCTCTCCCACGCGCAGGGCGGCGTGTCCGGATACGTCCACCCCTACGAGGAGATCCCCGATCCCGCCGGTCCGGCGCCGCTCACCCACGCGCTGCCGGTGGACGTGGCGCTGGGCAGGGTGGACTACCTGGAGGTGGGCGGCTTCAGCGATCACCTGGCGACCGCCCGGGTCTGGTACCGGCTGCTGAACGCGGGATTCCGGCTCCCCGCGGGCGCGGGCACCGACGCGATGGCCAACTTCGCCTCGCTGCACGGGCCGGTGGGGATGAATCGGGTCTTCGTGCGAGCCGGACCGCTCCTCGACTATCGCGCCTGGCTCGCCGCGCTTAAGGCGGGCCGCACCTTCGCCACCAACGGCCCCCTGCTCGGCTTCACCCTCGACGGGCACGAGTTGGGCGACGAGATCGCCCTGCCGGCCGGCGTGCACCGGCTCACCGCCCGGGTCTGGCTTCGCTCCATGGTGCCGGTGGAGAAGCTCGAGATCGTGGCGAACGGCGTGGTCGTGGCGCGGATTCCCCTCTCGACCGACGGCACCAGGGCCGACGCGACGATTCCACTGCCGGTCACGCGGAGCGGCTGGTTCACGCTGCGCGCCTGGTCGTCGAAGGCTGATCCGGCGGTGCTCGACATCTACCCCTTCGCCACGACGAGCCCGGTCTACGTCACCGTGGCCGGCCGCCCGATCCGCTCCGCGGAGGATGCCCGCTGGTTCGTCAGGTGGATCGAACGGCTGGAGGCGGGGGCCGCGGCCCACACCGGGTGGAACACCGAGGCGGAGAACAAGACCGTGCTCGACCACCTGGCGGAAGCGAAGGCGGTGTTTCTGCGGCGAGCCGAGGAGGCGGCCCGCTAGCGGAGCAGGTCCAGCGCCCCGGGAAGGATCTCGACCGTGAGCGCGCCCGCCGCGATGAATTCCTGTCCGTCCGCCTCCACGAGCATGCGCCCGCCCCCGTTCTCGATTCGGAGCGCCTCCCGCACCGGCGTGACGCTCACCCCGCGCATCCCGACGTGGGTCCCGGCGTAGAGCCGGCCGAGCGCCAGGAGCGCGCGAATCAGCCCGAGCCGCCCGATCACCACCTGCTCGAGGACGCCGTCATCGGGTGACGAGGCCGGGGAAATGCGCAAGCCTCCGCCGAAGCAGGCGCAGTTGGCGATGGTGAGGTTGAGCGCTTCTCCGGCGAACCGTACCTGCTCTCCGGCCGTCACCCGGTAGCGCTCCGGCGATCCCGAAAAGAGCGCGGCGACACCGCCCGCGGCGTAGCGCAGCCGGCCGGGGACGAACCGGCGCATCCGGCCGGCGAGCCGGTTGGCCCTCGGGCCCACGCCCACCGACACCGAGTTGAGGAAGACCCGCGTCCGGCTCTCGCCACCCCACTCCATGAACTGAACCCGCCCCAGATCCACCCGCCGCACCGGCGCGCCGGTCCCCTCCTCGTGCCGGGCTGGCCCCCCTCCCGGGGCGCGGCGCAGGGCGAACGCCAGGCGCACTACCGCGGCCACGGGCTCCAACGGAATGCCGGTGTTCCGCGCGAAGTCGTTGCCGGTCCCCGCGGGCAGCACGCCGAGGGTGACACCCGCCCCTTCGCGCGCGAGGCCGTTGACCACCTCGTGCACCGTGCCGTCGCCGCCGAGCACGAGGAGTACACCACCCGGGTTGAAGCGGGCCCAGGCCGTGCCGAGCGCTTCGGCATGGCCCAGCGCCACGGTCGTCTCCACCGCGAGTTCGGGGAAGAGCGCCCGCACCGCCGGCTCGACCAGCCGCCAGACCGCGGCGCCGCGCCCTTCTCCCGCCACCGGGTTGACGATGGCGAGGCTCGGGAGCGGGGGCGCCGATCCCGCGCCCGGCGAAGGGTCGCCCATGACCGGGATGTCCCTGAGGGTGAAACCACCGAAATATGCGCGCTCCGGAGCCCCTCCTGCCCCCGCCGCGCTCTTCCAGCCCGTGTTGCCCTGGTTGGGTCCTTGTCCAGTCTACCGGGACGCTCGACCAGGTCTCGTTGGGGCACCCTTTTCGTTTTATGCCGTCCAAGACATAGGGCCTGGACGGCATAATCTGCGAAACCGCCCTAAAACGACCCCCAGCCCCTGGCGGGGTTGCCGCCTACAGCCCCAGCGTCAGTCCCGCCGCCCTCCCCTCCAGCTCCAGCAAAAACTGTTTCCGCCAAAGCCCCCCGCCGTAGCCGCGCAGCTGGCCATTCTTCTGGATTACCCGGTGACAGGGGATGATGATCGGGAGCCGGTTTTTGCCATTCGCCATCCCGACGGCGCGCTGCGCGGTCGGCTTCCCGATGCGGGTCGCGAGCTCCTCGTAGGAGATCGTCCCCCCGTAGGGAATCCGGAGCAGCTCCCGCCACACCGTCTCCTGGAACGGCGTCCCCCGAAGCACCAGCGGCACCGTGAATTCCCTCCGGGTGCCGGCGAAGTACTCGTCCAGCTCCCGGGCTGCCTGGTCGGTGAACCGGTTGGTGCCCGGAATCACCGGTCGCGCGAACCAGCGCCTCAAGTCCGCGGCCTGGTCGGGGAGCCGCTTCCGGTCGGCGAACTCCGCCATGCAGAGGCCCTCGTCGGTCGCCGCGGCGAGGAGCGGACCGAGCGGGCTCGCGATCAGCGTCGCCACGATCGGCGGCATCCCGCGGGCCTCGGCCGGGGTCACCCCGAAGAGCTTCTTGAACGCGTCGCGGAACCCGCTGTCCGATTCGAACCCGCTCTCGAACCCGGCCGGGAGCACCGGCGTGCCCCGCGAGAGCGCGTCGAGCGCGATGCCCAGGCGGCGGGCGCGGGCGTAACCTTGCAGCGTCATACCGAAACTCCTGACGAAGTAGCGGCGGGCCGCAGCGGGGTGCGCACCCAGGCGCTTGATGGCAAGGTCGGTGAGCCGGGCGGCGGGATTCTCGTCCAGCAGGTGCAGGATGCGACGCACCCACTCGGGGTGGGTGCCGGCCTGTTCCAGCGGCTTGCAGCGGAGGCAGGCGCGGTATCCCGCCGCCGCCGCGGCCTCGGTGGTGGGAAAGAAATCCAGGTTCTCCGGGCGGGCCCGCTTGCTGGTGCAGGTGGGCCGGCAGAAGATCCCCGTGGTGCGAACCGCCACGATGAAGATCCCCTCGTACCCCGGGTCGCGGTCGGCGACGGCGCGGAGCAGCTCCTCGCGGCGGGGCAGCGAGGGCCCGGAGCGGGGCAGTGGACGCGTGGCCACGGACGAGGCGGGTGCCGGAACAGGGGTCGTTGTCATAGTCCTCAATCTCGGCTGAAGCCTTCTCCGGGACCACCGAATTCTAACCTCCCAATTCCTCCGCCCTTCCGTCCTTCCGTCTTTCCGTCCTTCCGCCTTACCTTCCCGCACCCGGCCCACCCGCCCGCCCCGGAGCGCGCATGCAACTCCTGCCGCTGGACTGGATCATCGTCCTGGTCTCGATCTTCGTGTCGTTCCTCCCGGCGATCCTCCTCGCCCGGCGGGCGGGCACCAGCACCGCGGAGTTCTTCACCTCCGGCCGCGCGGCGCCATGGTGGCTGATCGGCGGCTCGATGGTCGCCACCACCTTCAGCACCGACACGCCAAACCTCGTGACGAATCTCGTGCGCGAGCATGGCGTCGCCAACAACTGGGTGTGGTGGGCGTTCCTGCTGACCGGCATGAGCACGGTGTTCTTTTACGCGCGGCTGTGGCGCCGCTCGCGCGTGCTGACCGACCTCGA
>DASYRI010000029.1:0-18760 GCA_036004545.1 Gemmatimonadales bacterium | reverse complement strand
GAACGCGATCCCGTCGATACCGGGGAGGATGCGTTCGATCTGGATGAGACCCGATTCCTCGCGCCGGGGCAGGTCCACCTGGGTCTTGTCGCCGGTCACCACCACCTTGCTGTTCACCCCCAGGCGGGTGAGGAACATCTTCATCTGGAGCGCGGTGGCGTTCTGGGCCTCGTCCAGGATGATGAAGGCGTCGGAGAGGGTGCGGCCCCGCATGTAGGCGAGCGGGGCGATCTCGATGGTGCGCTGCTCCAGCGCCTTCTGCACCCGCTCGGGCGGCATCATGTCCTCCAGCGCGTCGTAGAGCGGGCGGAGATAGGGATCCACCTTGGCCTGGATGTCGCCGGGGAGGAAGCCGAGCGACTCGCCCGCTTCCACCGCGGGCCGCGCGAGGATGATTCGCTTGACCCGCTTGCGCGCCATCGCCTCGACCGCCTTGGCGACGGCGAGATAGGTCTTCCCGGTCCCCGCCGGGCCGATGCTCACCACGATGTCGGTGGTGGCGATGGCCTGGACGTATTCCTTCTGTCCCGCGGTCTTGGGTACGATGGCGCGGCGGAGCCCCGGCAGCACGATCTTCCCCTCGCCGCCGGCGAGCGGGCCCTCGGGCGGCACCCCGTCCTGGGCGAAGCGATAGACGTCTTCGGGCGAAACCGCCTCCCCGCTCCGGGCGAGGTCGAGCAGCCCCTGGGCCACCCCCGCGGCGCGCTCCACCTGCTCGCCGGTCCCGCTCAGCGTGAGGGTGTCGCCCCGGAGCGCGATGCGGGCGCCGGTGGCGCGCTCGAGCTCCGCCAGGTTCCCGTCGTTGACGCCCGCCAGCAGGAGCGGATCGGCCCCCTCGATGCTGAGCCGCTGGGTGAGCTCGTCGTGCGGCGCGCCGGGTTTCACCCGCGCACCGCGAGGTGGAGGTCCCGGAGCTCGGCGGCGGCCACGGCGCCGGGCGCGCCCTCGAACAGCGCGCGGGCCGCCGTGGTCTTGGGAAAGGCGATCACATCCCGGAGCGACGCCGCGCCGGCCAGCAGCATCACCACCCGGTCGAAGCCCACCGCGAAGCCGCCGTGCGGCGGCGCCCCCGCGGCGAGGCCGTCGAGCAGAAACCCGAACCGGCGGCGGATCTCCTCCGGCGCGAGCCCGAGCAGGCCGAAGATGGTGCGCTGGACCCCGGGGTCGGTGATCCGGATCGAGCCGCTCCCGAGCTCGGTCCCGTTGTACACCGCGTCATAGTGCAGCGCCCGGCAGCGGCCCGGGTCGCGCTCGAGAAAGGCCAGGTCGTCGGGATGGGGCGCGGTGAAGGGGTGATGCACGAAGAGATGGGCGCCGCTCCCGGGATCGGGCTCGAAGAGGGGAAACTCGACCACCCAGGTGAAAGCGTGCTCCACCAGCGGCCGCGGTGCGAGCCGGCGGATCAGCGCGGTGCGCAGGCCGTGGAGCGCGGGCGAGGTCACCGCATCGGGACCCGCCACGGCGACGAGCAGGTCGCCCGCGGCGCCGCCGAGCGCGGCGAGCGCTTCCCCGCCGATCGCCTTGGCGCCCGGGCCCTCCCACGCGTCGCCCCGTCGCGCCCAGAAGAGCCCGCCCGCCCCCGCCGCCTTGGCCGCCGCGGCGAGCCCGTCCAGGTCCTTGCGCGAGAGCTCCGCCGAATCCCCCGCCACGATTCCGCGGAGCCGGCCGCCCCCGGCCAGGGCATCCCGCACCAACGGCGCGGCGTCCCCGCCCAGCGTGGCGCCGAGGTCCCGGATCTCGAAGCCATATCGCAGGTCGGGCTTGTCGATGCCGAACCGCTCCATCGCCTCGCGCCAGGGAAGCCGCGGGAAGGGGCGCGCCACCCGGTGCCCCGCCTCCTCCCAGAGCGCCACCAGCACCGCCTCGACGAAGCCGAGCACATCCTCCTCGGCGATGAAGGAGGCCTCCAGGTCGATCTGGGTGAACTCCGGCTGCCGGTCGGCGCGAAGGTCTTCGTCGCGGAAGCAGCGCGCGATCTGGAAATAGCGGTCGAACCCCGCCACCATCAGCAGCTGCTTGTAGATCTGGGGCGACTGCGGCAGGGCGTAGAACTCACCCGGGTGCACTCGCGAGGGCACCAGGTAGTCGCGCGCTCCTTCGGGTGTCGGCTTGGTGAGGATCGGGGTCTCGATCTCGAGGAATCCAAGGTCGCAGAGCGTCCGGCGCGCCCGCTGCAGGAGGCGATGGCGGAGGATCAGGTTGGCCTGGAGCTCCGGCCGCCGGAGGTCGAGGATCCGGTGCTTGAGCCGGAGCTCTTCCGCCGGCAGCTCCTCATGGTCCTTCCGCGCCACCGGGATGGCCGGCGTGGCGGCGGGGCCGATCACCTCGAGCGCGGTCACCTGAACTTCGACCTCGCGCGACGTCATCGCCTCGTCGCGCGCCGGATTGGGCCGGAGCGAGACGGTGCCGCCGGCGAGCACGACGGTCTCCACCCCGCTCGCCGCCGCGCGCTCGAGGACGTCGGCGGGAGTGAATCTCGGATCGAAGGAGAGCTGGACCAGCCCGTGGCGGTCGCGGAGATCGAGGAAGACGAGCCCGCCCAGGTCCCGGCGGCGGTGCACCCAGCCGCCCAGCCGGACCCGACGGCCCACGTCGGCCCGCGTGAGCAAGCCGCCGGAGTCCGTCCGGAGCGAAGTCGCGACCATCGGGCAAACGTAACCGTCGCCGAGAGGGGGATCAAGCAAACCGGCGGGGGAACGGCGCGTATCGTGCGCGGGCGCCGAGTGTTATCCTTCCGCCGTGTCTGCCGCACCCGCTCTCCCGCTGTCGTCGCGCACTCCATCGGACGCCCGCAAGGCCCTGGACGCCTGGGTCGCCGCGCGGGGCGATCCGCCCTTCCGGGCCGCGCAGATCCACCGCCGGCTCTGGGTCGCGCCGGTCGGTGCCTGGAGCGAGGCCACCGAGCTTCCGCTGGCGCTCCGCGCCGAGCTCGAGGCAGCCTTCCCGCTCCCCCGGCTTCGCGCCGAGGCCGTGCAGCAATCCTCCGACGGCACCAGGAAGTACCTGTGGCGCCTCGGAGACGGCGAGGCGATGGAGTCGGTGCTGATTCCCTCCGGCGCACGGCGCACCCTCTGCATCTCCTCCCAGGCCGGTTGCGCGCTGGGCTGCGTGTTCTGCGCCACGGGCCGCATGGGGTTCCGCCGCAACCTCGCCGCCTGGGAGATCGCCGGCCAGGTGCGCGAGGTGATCCTGGCGGACCCCGCGGACAAGCCCACCAACATCGTCTTCATGGGGATGGGCGAGCCGCTCCTCAACTGGCCGGCGGTGAGCACCGCGCTCTCGATTCTCAACCATCCCGACGGACTCGGCATCGGCGCCCGGCACCTCACGGTCTCGACCGTGGGGATCGTGCCCGCGATGCTGGAGCTGGCCCGCCGGCCGGAGCAGTTCCGCCTGGCGATCTCGCTCCACGCCACCACGCCGTCCCAGCGCCGGGACCTCATGCCGGTGCAGAAGAAGTACGGGCTCGACGAGGTGCTCCGCGCCGCGCGGGCCTTCCGCACCCGCATCACCTTCGAGTACGTGATGATCGCCGGGCGCAACGACAGCGACGCCGACGCCGACCGGCTGGCGCGCCTGGCGCACGGGCTCGGGGCCCACGTGAACCTCCTCCCGCTGCATCCGGGCGGTGCGCCCGGACTGGTCCCGACCCCGGGGCCCGGGCTCCGCGCCTTCGCCGCGCGGCTCCGGAACCAGGGCGTCGAAGCGGTCGTGCGTCGGAGCCGCGGGCTCGACATCGCCGCCGGGTGCGGCCAGCTGTTCGTGGCGATGGAGCAGAAGCGGGGCCGGGCCCGGCCGCAGCTCGAAACCGCTTGAAGTCCACGCCTTTGGGTACCACGAACCGCCTGATGTCCGCACCTTCACGTACTACTTGAGGTCGGTGCGCCGGCTCCTGCTCCGCCCGCTCCGGCTCTTCCTCCGGATCTTCTTCCGCCGGGTGGAGGCCGCGGGGCTCGAGCGGGTCCCCCCGGGCGGCCCGCTGCTCCTGGTGCTCAATCACCCCAACGCGCTGATCGACCCCCTCTTCATCCTCTGCCTCGCCCCCCGGGAGGTTTCCTTCCTGGCCAAGGCCCCGCTCTTCCGGATGCCGGTGGTGGGCTGGCTGGTGCGGGCATTCGGCTCGATCCCGGTAAACCGCCGGCAGGATCCCGGCGCTCGGCCGGAGCGCAACCGGGGGATGTTCGCCCGGGTACGCGAGCGGCTCGCCGCGGGCGGCGTGGTGGCGCTGTTCCCGGAAGGCGCGAGCCACAGCGAGCCGCGGCTTCTGCCGCTCAAGACCGGCGCGGCCCGCATCGCGCTCGGCGTGGTCTCGAGCCCGCCGCTCCGGATTCAGCCCGCCGGCCTCTTCTACACCTCGAAGGCCACGTTCCGGAGCCGGGCGCTGGTCTGTTTCGGCCCGCCGTTCGAGGTGGCGCCGGCGCCTCTGGACGCCTCGGGCGAGCCGCCGCCCGCGCTGGTGGACGCCCTCACCGGACGGATCGCGGAAGGGCTCGGCGCGGTGACGCTGCAGGCCGACGCCCTCGAGGCGCACGACCTGGCCGCGCGCACCGAGCGGATCCTCGCCAGCGAGCGGCGTGAAGGCGACGACGCCCCGCGGCCCGATCTCCTCGCGGAATTCGATCTCCGCCGCCGGCTGCTCGCGGGCTATGGCCGCCTGCGGGAGGAGGCGCCCGAGCGGCTCGAGCGGCTCCGCCGCCGGGTCCTCCGTTACGAGGAGCGGCTGCAGGGCGCGGGGATTGATCCCTGGGACGTCCCGGTGAGTTCGCTCTCCACCGGCCGGGTGATCCTCCAGAGCGCGGTCTTCCTGCTTCGCTTCGTCCTCCTGGTGCCGCTCGGCGCGCCGGGGCTGGTGCTTCACTACCTCCCCTATCGCCTGGTGGGCACGCTGGCGCGGCGGGTCGCCGGGAGCCAATCCGATGTCGTGGCCACGGGCAAGGCGCTCGCGGCGTTCCTCCTCTTTCCCTTGAGCTGGCTCGCCGCCGCCCTGGTCGTGGGCGGCCGGGGCGGCTGGCCCGCCGGGCTCACCGCCCTGGCGCTCGGGCCCGCCACCGGCTACTCGGCGCTCCGCTTGAGCGAGCTCGCCGACCGCGCGCTGGGCGCGACGCGGGCGCTCGCCCTGTGGCTTCTGGGCCGGCGGCGGTTCCTGCACCTGCAGGTGGAGCGGCGGATTATCCGGCAGGAGCTCCTCGCGCTGGCGGAGGAGCTCGGGGTGTAGGGTCAGGGCCTGATCGTGGGCGGCGGGCGGTAATCCTCCCCGAGGCGGACCGTCACGTCAACCCGAAGGAGCGTGTCCCGTACCACCCGGACCCGCCCGGTGCCGAGGACCTTCGCCACCCGGGCCGCGGCGAGCGAATCACCCCGGCGCGCGAGCGCCTCGGTGAGCCGCACCGAGTCCAGGGCGGTGCCGAAGTAGACCACGTCGAAGCCGGCCTGCCGGAGCGCCCGGGTCGCGACCCGGGCGAGGCCGCGCCGTCCCGAGCCGTTCAGCACCTCGACCACGACGTGCTCGCGCTCCTGGACCGCCGCCTCTGGCGCCCGTCCGGACGGTGCGCGCCGGGCGAAGAGCGACCAGGCGCCGGCGCCGGCCGCCAGGGCGGCGAGCAGGCTCAACGCGACGGTGCGGCGACGAGCGCGTTCCAAAACCGGAGCGTCGGCGCGGGAATGGGCCAGCCCGATTGAATGAGGTGGAGCATGCGGCGGCGGGCCACCTCCACCAGCACCCGGCGCGGATCGGCGGGGAAACGGTCGGCGAGCGCCTGGCGCTCGGCCGGCTCGAAGTTGCGGCCCGGCTCCAGAAAATCGGCGCAGTACAGCACCCGGCCCGCCATGTCCCATTCGGCGAGGCCGATCGAATGGTAGCGCACGGCGTCGAGCACCCCGCGATCGGTCTCGCCCTCGGCCTTGGCCCGGGCCGCGCTCGCATGGCCGTGCCGCAGCTCCACCGGGCCGGGGACCGAGGGGGCCCACTCGGTCAGCTCCTCGACCGGGGCATCCCGCAGCGCGTCGTGCAGCCAGACTGCCTTGAGCCACCGGTTCAGCTCGGGCGCGGGAACTCCGATCCGCCCGGCCCAGGCCGAAACCAGCTCGGCCACGCGCTGCACGTGCTGGAGCCGCGCCGGGGTGACCTTCGCCCACGCCGGGAGGGTCGGGCGGAGCGCGGCGGGGATGCCGGAATTCGGATCGGCGTCGGTCATCGGTTCACGATTCGTCCCCGCAATATAGGGCGGCTACCAGCCCATCCGGTGGAGCTCGTCGAGCTCGCGCTGCCAGAATGCGCGATCGGCAAGGCCCGGATGCGGCAGGGTGAGTCCGGGCTCCTGGAGGGCGACCTCGTCGTACGCCACCAGGTCGAGGTCCAGCGTGCGGGACGCCCAGCGGACCCGCCGCTCCCGCCCGGCCTCCGCCTCGATCCGATGGCAGGCGCCGAGCAGGTCCCGGGCGGCGAGTCCGGTGTCGAGCGCCACCATCTGGTTGAGGTAGGGCGGCTGATCGAGCCCGCCGAGCGGGGCGGTCTCCTCCGGAGCCGACGCGGCCCGGAGCGCAGTGGACGGAAGCGCCGCCAGCCGCGCCCGGGCCAGCGCGAGCCAGGCCTGCCGGTCGCCGAGGTTGCTGCCGAGCGCCACGTAGGCACGGATGGCGCTCATTCCTCGACGGCGAAGTGGCGGGCGATGTCCCTGAGCTCTCCGGCGACGCGCTCGAGTTTGCTGATCGCGACTTCGAGCTCGGCCTGCCCCCGGGAAGCCTCGCCGGCCTCCCGGCTCAGTGATTCGGTCTGGCCGCGGGCCCGCTTCGCCACCTCGGCGAGCTGACGGATCTGCTCGGCGAGCCGCTTACTCTGCGCCTCGTGGGCGGCTTCCCCGCCGGCGATCGCCCGGGCTTGCTGGCCGGCCTCGAGCGCCGCGGTGACGATCACGTCGAGCGCCCGCGCGGTGTCGGCCGAGAGCTCGCCCACACCCGCCACCAGGGATTCGCCGCGCCCCATCTGCGCGGCCACGCCCTCCACCTCGCGGGAGATGTCGCTCACCAGCCGGCTGGCGTCGGCGCCGGCCTGCGCGCTCTGCATGGCGAGCTGGCGGATCTCCTCGGCGACGACGGCGAACCCCCGGCCCGATTCGCCGGCGCGGTGGGCCTCGATGGAGGCGTTGAGCGCGATCACGTTGGTGAGCTCGGCGATTTCCTGGATGGTGGCCAGGAAGGCCCGGATCCGCGCGGTGGCCGCGCCGAGCGCGGTGACCGAGCGGCTGCTCTCACCCACGAACGCCTGGACCCGAAGCAGCCGGTCCACCGCCTCCTCGACCTGGGCCCGGTGGCGGGCCGCCGCCGCGGCCGCGGTCTCGCTCACGATCGAAGCCCGCGCCCCCGCGGACGCCGCCGCCTCGGCCAGGCGGCCCAGCTCGGCCGTCGCCTCGAGCCCGCTCCGCGCGAACGCCTCCTGGCCGGAGGACTCGCGGCCCATGCTCTCCGACGCGAGCTGAAGCGCATGGGCCGAGGTGCGCAGCGAATTCGCCCCTCGCGCGAGCGAGTGGATCTGGGCACCGATCTGCTCCACGGTCTCCAGCAGCGGGCGGCGCAGCTCGGCGATGTGAATCGCGGTGGAGATCTGCGCGGCCACTGCCGCGAGCGCCGAGCGGTCGCGGGCCCGGTAGTGAAAGCGCTTATGGTGGTCGAGCTCGAGCGTCCCGATGACCCGATCGGCGTAGCGGAGCGGATAACACACCACGGTGCGCACGTTCACGTCGGGCCGGCTCAGGACCGGGGAGAGATGGGTGTCGTCAACGATCGCCGGCTCGCCGTCGTCCAGCACGCCGTCGCGGAGCGCGGCGAGTCCCGGGTCGGGCTCTCCCCGGCCGGGCCGGCCCTGCTGGCCGCGGTACACCAGCACCGCTCCCTCGGGCGCCCGGCGATAGATCCGGAAATCGCCCCAGTCGAGCAGCCGGTAGGCGAGCTGCTCAATCTGCTCGTAGGAGAGCCGGAGGCTCAGGTTGCTGGTGATGGTCCCCTGCATCGCGTGGACCTTGTTCAGGTCCTCGGCGCCGATCGCCTCCTCGAGCATGGTGCGGAGCACCAGCCCCGAGACCGCGAGCGCGAGCCCCACCACGGCCCAGCCCGCCAGGCTCAGCTGGGTGAGCGCCCAGACCGCGATGGCGGTGGAGAGGATGGTGACGAGGAAGGAGACCACTTCCCAGCGCAGGATGAACAGCCGCTCCTCGACCTCCAGCTTCCCGCGCACGATCAGCGAGAGGTAGAAGAGCACCCGGCTCACCGAGAAATACACCCCGGCCAGGATCACCGCGGGCGCCAGGAGGTCGAGCGAGAGACTCACCGTCCCGCTCAGCCGGATGGCGAGCGCGTAGAAACCGTAGGCGACCGCGAACGACAGCGCTTCCCGCCCCGCGTTCACGGCCGCGGCCCGGAACGGCTTCCGAAGCCAGCCCAGGTCCGCCGCCAGCACGCCCCCCACCAGGCCGAGAATCCCGACCGACGGCGGCGCCGCGAGGGCGGCCACCAGCGCCGGGACGCCGGTCTGCGTGAGGTAGGAGAACTTGCTGAGCCGCACCGGTCCGGCCCGGAGCAGCGCCACGGCGACGAGCACCGCCGCCAGCGCGGTGGGGTGGTCGGTCCAGCTCTGATCGGTGGCCGCGACGCCCAGGACGAGCAACGGTCCCGCCGCCATGAGCACGCGGGCATAGCTCTCCAGCACCCGGGTGGTGGGATCGGGAAGCATCGGCTCAGAGGAAATAGTCGCCGACCGTGAGGCCATAGCGGTCCGGGTTGGTCACCTTCACGATCGAGCGGAGAAAGCTCCCGTCGTCGTGGCGCTCGGCCAGATCGCACTGCACTCCCGGCGGCGGGAGCGTCGCGCCGGAGGCGTCGATCGCCACCCGGACGACCGGCCGGTTGAGGTTGTCGCGGTCCGGGTTCGCCTGCGAGACGATCGCCACCTCGAAGCTGTCGAGAATCACGCAGGTGCCGATGGGGTAGACACCGATCAGGTTGATCAGGGCCTTCACGATGATCGGGTCGTAGCCGCGCCGCGGGTTGGTCCACATCTCGCGGAGCACCTGGTCGGGCTCGATCGGCACGGTCTGGTAAGCGCGGCGGGTCGTGGCCGCATCGAAGCCGTCGGCCACCGCCACCAGCCTGGAGAAGATCCCCAGGGTGCGCGGCCGGATGGCACGGGGGTAGCCGGTGAGATCGGTCTTCATGTGGTGCTCGTGAGCGACCAGGATGGACTTGTAGGGGATCTCGTCGTAGGCGCGCAGGGTGAAGAGCACGATCGCGCCCCGCCACGGGTGGGCCTGAATCAGCCGCCACTCCTCCTCCGCCAGCCCGCCGGACTTGTTGAGCACCTCGATCGGGATCTTGGCCTTCCCGACGTCGTGGAGCAGGGCGGTCATCCCGAGATCGTACAGCTGCAGCTTCGAGAGGCCGATCTTCCGGCCCAGCGCGACCGAAAAGATGCAGACGTTGACCGAATGGGTGAAGGTGTACTCGTCGTAATCCCGGAGGGTGGTGAGCCCGAGAATCGAGGTCTCGTTGTTGAGCACCTGGTCCACGATCATCTGCACCGCGCGCTTCACCTTCTTGACGCTGCTGGTGCGGCCCAGTCGGACGCTGTTGACGACCTCTTTGGTGACCGCAACCCCGTGCGCGTAGGCCCGCTTGGCGAGCTCGCGCGATTCCTGCGCGGTGAGCTCCTCCCCGATGGTGCTCTCCGGCTCGAAATCGAGATGGGGGGCGCCGGCCCGCCCCAGCCGCTCGATCAGCGCCGTGTAACGGTCCCCCACCGAGGCATCCGCGGCGATGCTCAGCAAGATGCTCAGGACCGCCTGCCACTCCCGGCGCTCGACGCCCTGCTGGGTGCGGAAGACCCCGACTTCGAAAGCCCGGAAGGTCGAGAGCAGATTGCTGAAAGCCGCGAAATTGTCCAGCTCGAGGCGGAGCCGGGTGCCGTTGATGAACAGGAAGTCGCCGGCCAGCCGAAGCTCGAGCTCGGACTCCGCGGCGAGCAGCGCGCCCGCGGCGGCGTGGACCTCGTCGAGCGCCCGCTGCACCGCGGTGTTCTCGACCGGGTACAGCTTGAGGGCGCGAAGGGCGGCGTAGAACGTGAGCAGAAAGCCCCGCCCCGCCTGGCGGATGAAGCCCTCGTCACCGGTGCGCAGCCCGGCGGGGTCGATCGTCACTCCGGCCACTCGCGGAGCGCGCGGGTGGCCGCGTTCCGCACCGAGAGCTCCTTGTCCTGCTGGATCCGCTCCAGTACCGCACGCGCCTCCGGCGTCCGCAGCCGGGCGATGGCGTAGGCGGCGCAGGTCCGGGTCTCCGACGACTCGCGGTGGCGGAAGAGCCCGCGGGGCTCCAGGATGTCGCTCAGGACGCCGAGCGCGGGGGCGCCCGCCACGACGGCGTAGGCCTCGAAGAACTGGCGCCGCTCCGCCCGCTCCAGCTCGTGGCCGCCCTTGCCCAGGACCACCGCTTCGAGCCGCCGGAGGGCCCCGCGGTAACCCTTGCCCGTGACCGCGGCCACCGCCGCCAAGCGCACCGCGCGCTCCGAATCGTCCAGGGCGCGCTCCAGCGCGGTGAGCGCTCCTGCCGAGCCGATCTCCGCCAGCGCCTCCACGGCGGCCAGCCGAACCTCGGTGTCCCGGTGGACGATCAGCCGCTCGAGTCCGGGGACCGCCACCTGGAGCTTGAGCCGCCGGCAGAGGCCGGCCGCCCCCAGCAGGGCCGGCGACTCCTCATTGGCGAGGATGTCGAGCAGCGTTTCCGTGTGGGCGAGCCCGAGCCGGTCCACCGACGACTCGAGAATCCGCCGAATCGCCGGCCGCTTGAGTCCGGGCAGAAACCTGAGCATCGTTTCCAACCCCTCGGCGTGCAGCTCGCCGAGCACTTCCCCGATGTCCTCGTCCTCCGGGTCGGTGGCCGCCTCCTCCATGGACTGCAACAGCTGGGACAGGATCGCGGGCTGGCTCAACCGGGCCTGGAAGGATTGGAGCTTTTCCCGGTTGGCCGGATCGAGCACGGCCACCCGCTGCCCGATGGTCCGGAAGTCGCGCAGCAGCCGGGCGACGGCGCGGTACTCGCCCCGGGTGAGCAGATTGGGCAGCAGCGACTCGAAGATGGCGAGGACCTCTTCCCGGACCGGCACCGAGGGCTGCAGCTCGAAAATGTCGAGCAGGGCGTCGAGCGAGGCCTGGCGGCTGTCGCGGGCGTACTCCTCGTCTACCTGGCGCCGGAGGGTCAAGGTCTCCTGCTCCTCGAGGAAGTAGAGGGTCGAGTCGAATTCGTCGGGGTCCGCGGCGCCGGCGAGGCGCTCCGCGGCGTCGCTCCGCACCTGCTCCACCACGGCCTCCTGCGCGGCGGGATCGGGCTCCCGCCCCATCTCCATCATCTGGGGATCGAGAACGGCGAGCTGGTCGGTGGTGATTTCGGCGAACTGGTACTCGATGCAGAGGAAGTGCTCTTCCCACAGCAGGGTCAGCAGGTCGTCTGCGGCGTCGGCCGGGAGCAGCCGCGCGCGGGAAACGACCTGGAGAAACCGGACCATCTCGCCCTTCTCGATCCCGGGCCTGAGGATCAGGATGCGAAGCCCGTCCTTGTACAGCATCCAGGCGAAGCTCTCGCCCTTGGTGGGCTGCCGGTAGACCACGTGCTCTTCCCAGACCAGGTCGGTCTCCACCACGCTCAGCACCAGCTGCTGGGTGTTGGACCAGATCGGGAGAAAGGCGTCGCGGATCGCCTGCTCCGCCCGCTGGTACACCGGATTGTTGGGCAGGTACATCTGGAACGCCCGAACCCCCTTCACCATGGTCCGAATGAGCTCTTCTACCTGGGTGGCAGGCAGCGCGAGCTCGGAGCCGGGAGGCAGGGTCACGGGCACACCTGGACGGCGGGTTGGGACACGGAGCGGGTTGAGCCGCTTCAAGATAGCAGGGGAGCCCGGGATGCAGCACCGTTCGGCCGGCGGCGCGGGAGCGGTTGACGTTCGGCACTTGTTCGGTTATGCTATGGGGTCCATTTGGGCCTCCCCGTTCCTTCCCCAAGGGCCAGGAGTACGAGCGCCATGCCTCTCACCAAACGGCAGAAGGAGATCCTGACCTTTCTCGAGGGTCACATCCAGTCGCACGGCTTCGCTCCGAGCTTCGAGGAAATCGCCGAGCACTTCTCGTTTCAATCCCTCGCGACGGTGCACGAGCACCTCACCAACCTCGAGCGCAAGGGCTATATCCGCCGCAGCTACAACGAGAGCCGCTCCATCGAGGTGCTCCCGCCCCGCGGGATCAGCGGCGCCACCGAGCTGCCGCTCCTCGGCGTGGTCGCGGCCGGCGTGCCGATCGAGGCGGTGCTGCAGCAGGAGTCGCTCGCGGTGCCCGACGCCATGCTCCCCTCCCGGGGCCCCAATTACGCGCTCCGGGTTCGCGGCGACTCGATGGTCGACGAGCACATCGTGGACGGCGACTTTGTGGTGGTGCACGGCCGCCAGAGCGCCGACAACGGCGAAGTGGTCATCGCCCTGATCAACGGCTCCGAGGCGACCGTGAAGAAACTCTATCGCGAGCCGGGCGGCTGGGTGCGGCTCCAGCCCGCCAATCCCGCCATGCAGCCGCTCCGGCTCCCCGAGAGCGACATCATGATCCAGGGGGTGGTCGTCGGGGTGATTCGGAAGTACTAGGGAAGCAGGGAGCTAGGGAGCTAGGGACTAGGGACTAGGGACTAGGGATTTCGGGAGCGACCCGCCTGATCGCGCAACCCCCTTCCGCCTGGCTCCCTAGCTCCCTAGCTCCCTAGCTCCCTAGCTCCCTAGCTCCCTAGCTCCCTAGCTCCCTAGTTAAATTCCGCTCGCGATGGCGCGCACCTTCCTGGTCACGCTCCACTACGACGGCGGGCGGTTCGCCGGCTGGCAGCGGCAGGCGGAAGGGCGCACCGTTCAAGGCGAGGTCGAGCAGGTGCTCGAGCGCCTCTGCGGGGAGCCGGTGCGGGTGCATGCAGCCGGCCGCACCGATGCCGGGGTCCACGCGATCGGGATGGGCACGAGCTGCGCGGTCCCCGACCGCTGGACCGCGGTCGCGCTCCGGCGGGCACTCAACGCGCTCCTGCCGGAGGATTGTCGGGCGATGGCCGTGCGCGAGGCATCTTCCGGCTTCCACGCCCGCACCAGCGCGACGGCCCGGCGCTACCGCTACGTCATCGGCACCGACGACGCGGCGAGCTCGCCGTTCCGATGCCGCTTCGAGTGGGCGCTCTGCCGGCCGCTCGACCGGGCCCCGCTCGGCGCCGCGACGGGCTGTCTCGCGGGCGAGCACGACTTCCTCGCCTTCAGCGTGCGGAGCTCGCCGCGGGCGCATACCCGGTGCCGGGTCCGGACGGCCGCGTGGATCGAGCGGCCGGACGGCTGCGGCTTCTGCTTCGAGATCGCGGCGGACCGGTTCCTCCACCACATGGTCCGGATGCTGGTGGGCACGATGGTGGACATCGGCCTTGGACGACGCGCGCTGACCGACATGCGGCAACTTCTGGCACTCGATCCCGGAGTGCGTACCAGCCCCCCCGCCCCGCCCCAGGGGCTCTTCTTCGTGGGTGCGGAGTACCCCGCCGAATGCTTCTCATGAGTCGAACCGCCCGCGCGGCGTTCGCCGCGCTGCTCCTGGCCGGCTGCAGCCGCGGCCGCGACGGGATCATTCCGCCCGCGGGCGCCCAGCGGGCCGCCGAGAACCTCGCCCTCGCGACCAGCCGGCGCACCGCGGTGGTGGACGCGGCGAACCGGGTCGCGCCGGCCGTGGTCTCGATCACCGTGGCCTCGCGGAGACGAGTCGCGGAGCGGGGCCCCTGGGATTTCTTCTTTCCGCCCCAGGGCGATCAGCTGGTGCAGACCTCCGGCACCGGCTTCGTCGCGAAGCCCGACGGCGTGATCATCACCAACCAGCACGTGGTGGCGGGCGCGGAGCGGATCACCGTCACCTTCCCCGACGGCACCGACCTCCCCGGCAGGCTGGCCGGGGAGGACCCGACCACCGACATCGCCGTGGTGCGGGTGGAGCGCCGGAACCTGCCGGTGGCGCCCCTGGGTAAGAGCACCGATCTCATGATCGGCGAGTGGGTCGTAGCCCTGGGGAACCCCTACGCGTACCTGCTCGGCAACAACGAGCCGACCGTGACCGCGGGCGTGGTCAGCGCCACCCACCGCAACATTCTTCCCAACGACGACCAGCCGGGGCTCTACCTCGACATGATCCAGACCGACGCCGCGATCAACCCGGGCAACTCGGGCGGACCGCTGGCCAACGCCCTCGGTGAGGTTGTCGCGGTCAACTCCTCCATCTTCACCGGCGGTGGCGGGAGCCAGGGCTCGATCGGGCTCGGCTTCGCGATTCCGATCGAGCGTGCGCTCCGGGTGATGGACGAGCTGCTCAAGAGCGGCAGCGTCCGGCGCGCCTGGACCGGGCTCGAAGTCGCCGGCCCGAGCGCGATGCAGGACTGGAAGAGCCAGGGCGGCGTGACGGTGACCCGGGTGGCCCCCGACGGCCCCGCGGCCCGCGCCGGCGTTACCGAGCGCGCGGTACTGGTGGAGGCGAACGGGCGGCGGCTCCGGAACTATCTCGACTGGGAGGCGGTCAAGCTCGACCTCCACGTGGGCGACCCGGTGCGGGTCAGGACGAAGCGCGGCGGCCGCGAAGAGACCCGGGAGTTCACCACCGGCGATCTTCCCACCAGCACCGCGACCAAGGTGACGGTGCTCAAGGGCCTCGACGTGGTGACCGTAACCCCGGCGATCCAGGCCGAGCGCGGGCTCCGCGCCGGCAAGGGGGCGCTCATCGTCCGGATCACCGAGGAGGTGAGCCGGGCCACCGGCCTCGACAACGGCGACGTGATCCTCGCCATCAACCGCTCGCTGGTGGCCTCGGCGCCCCAATTCGCGGAGCTGCTGGAGGCGTCCCACGGCGAGCAGGTGTTCCGGATCTACTTCGAGCGCGGCGGCCAGACGATCTTCACCGATCTGGTGTTCCGGTGACCGATGCGCGCTGGCAGTCGCCGCTGGGCACCCGCTACGCCTCCCCCGCGATGCAGGCGCTCTGGGGCGAGCCCCACCGGATCGGGCTCTGGCGCCGGCTCTGGCTCGCGCTGATGGAGACCCAGCGCGAGCTGGGCCTCGACATTCCCGCGGCCGCGGTGGACGCGCTCCGCGGCCACCTGGACGACGCGGACCTCGGCGCGGCGGCGCAGTACGAGCGGCGCTTCCGCCACGACGTCATGGCCCACATCCACGCGCTGGGCGACCAGGCGCCGGCGGCGCGGCCCTACCTGCACCTGGGCGCCACCAGCGCGTACGTCACCGACAACGCCGACCTGATCGTGATTCGCGACGGGCTCCGCTTGCTGCTCGGACGGCTCGTGGCGCTGCTCCGGGCCCTCGGCAGGTTCGCCGAGCGGCGGGCCGGGCTGCCCTGCCTCGCTTACACCCATTTCCAGCCGGCCCAGCTCACCACCGTCGGCAAGCGCGCCACGCTCTGGGCCCAGGACTTCGGGCTCGACGCCGAGGAGCTCTGCCGCCGGATCGAGACGCTGCGGTTCCTCGGTTGCAAGGGCACCACCGGGACCCAGGCGTCGTTCCTCGAGCTCTTCCGCGGCGACCATGAGAAGGTCCGGGAGCTCGACCGGCGGATCGCGGCCCGAATGGGCTTCGCGAGCCCCTTCTCCGTCGCGGGCCAGACCTATCCGCGGAAGACCGACAGCGCGGTGCTCGACGTGCTCTCGGGCCTCGCGCAATCGGCGTCGAAGCTGGCGGCTGACCTCCGGCTGCTGCAGCACGAGGGCGAGCTGCTGGAGCCGTTCGAGCCAGAGCAGATCGGCTCCAGCGCGATGGCCTACAAGCGGAATCCGATGCGCGCCGAGCGGATCGCCGGCCTCGCGCGGTTCGTCATCGCGCTCTCCCAGAACGCGGCGCAGACCGCGGCCACCCAGTGGCTGGAGCGGACCCTCGACGACAGCGCCAACCGCCGGCTGGTGCTGCCGGAGGCGTTTCTCGCCGGCGACGCGATCCTCATCCTCGCCACCAACATCGCGGCCGGGCTCGAGGTGCGGGAGCCGGTGATCGCCCGGCACGTCGCGGAGCAGATGCCCTTCATGGCGAGCGAGCGCTGGCTCATGCTCGGCGTCGCGGCGGGCGGCGACCGGCAGGCGCTCCACGAAGTGATCCGCACCACCAGCCTCGCCGTGGCCGCGGAGGTGAGCGGCGGCGCGCCCAACGATCTGATGGACCGCCTGGCGCGGCATCCGGCGTTCCGCCAGGTCGGAGCGGGCGCGCTCGCGGCGGAGCTCGACCCGGAGCGCTACACCGGCCGCGCGGAGCCGCAGGTGGGCGAGTTCCTGCGGGAGTTCCTCGAACCGGTCCTCCGGCGCGCCGCGACGCTCGCGGCCCCCGCGGCGATGGAGGAGGTCAAGGTATGACGGTCCTGGCGCGGAGCCGGCTTCCCCTTCCCCTGTGGCGCACCGGCAAGGTGCGCGAGGTGTACGAGGTGGACGACGCGCGGCTCCTCCTGGTGGCGAGCGATCGGGTGAGCGCGTTCGACGTGGTGATGGCGGAGCCGGTGCCGCGGAAGGGAGCGGTGCTCACCCAGCTGAGCGCCTTCTGGTTCCGCACCCTGGACCACCTCGGTCCCCACCACTTCCTTACCGCCGACCCGGACGAGATCGCGCGGGAGGTGCCGGCGCTCTCCGGGCTCCGCCGGCTCCTTGCCGGGCGGGCGATGCTGGTGCGGCGCACGGCGCCGGTGCCGTTCGAGTGCGTGGTGCGCGGGTTTCTGGCCGGCTCGGCGTGGCAGGAGTACCGTCGGACGGGCACCCTGGCCGGGGAGCAGCTCTCCGCGGGGATGGTGGAGAGCGCCCGCTTCCCGGCCCCGATCTTTTCGCCCGCCACCAAGGCGGAGAGCGGCCACGACGAGAACGTTCCCGAAGCGGCGGTGCGGCGGGCGCTCGGCCCGGAGCGCGCTGGGGAGCTTCGCACCCGGAGCCTCGCCCTCTTCTCCGCCGGGGGCGCGCACGCCGAGGCGCGGGGCATCATCATCGCCGACACCAAGTTCGAATTCGGGGCCGACCCGGACGGCACCCTCCGCCTCATTGACGAAGTCCTCACGCCCGATTCCTCCCGCTTCTGGCCGGCGGATCGCTACGCCCGGGGGCGGAGCCAGCCCAGCTTCGACAAACAGCCGCTCCGCGACTACCTGGCCGAGCTCCGCAGCCGGGGGGCCTGGAGCGGCGAGGCCCCGCCCCCGCCGCTTCCCGCCGAGGTGGTGGCCGCGACCAGCGCGCGCTATCTGGAGGCCTTTCGCCTCCTCACCGGCGCGCCGCTGCCGGAGGATGCGTCCTGATGCGGGTGGCCAGGGAAGGGTGGCCGTTCATCGCGATCGCCTGGCTCATCCTGGCGGCGCTGCTCTGGTTCCGCTGGTGGATCGGCCTCGCCTGGCTGCCGGTCGCGGTCTGGGTGGTCGCCTTCTTCCGCGATCCGCTCCGGGAGGGGCCCCGGGGCGACGAGCTGGTGCTGGCGCCGGCGGACGGGACGGTCGTGAGCGTGATCCCGACCGACGAGCCGGCGTTCCTCCGCGGCCCGACCAGCCGGATCTCGATCTTCATGAGCGTCTTCGACGTTCACGTGAACCGGTATCCCGCCCGTGGGCGGGTGGCGCTCAGGAGCTATCTTCCTGGGGAATTCGGCCACGCGATGGCGGAGAAGGCCTCGGAGCGCAACGAGCAGAGCACGGTCGGGCTCGAGACGCCCCGCGGCAGGATCCTGATCCGGCAGATCGCCGGCGCGATCGCACGCCGCATCGTGACCGACCATGGCGAAGGGGCCCTGGTGAGCCAGTGCCAGCGGATGGGGCTGATCCGGTTCGGCTCCCGGGTGGACGTCTTCCTGCCCCCGGAGGCCGAGGTCATGGTGCGGCCCGGCGAACGGACCCGGACCGCCCGGACGGTGATCGCTCGATGGACGTGACGATGCCGGTGGTGCAGCCTCGCGAAGGGATCCGCCGGGTCGTGGTGGTGATCCCGAGCGCGTTCACGCTGGGCAACCTCTTCTTCGGCTTCTGGTCCATCATCCAGGCCTTCAACGGGAATTTCCGCCAGGCCGGATGGTACATCGTCTTCGCCGGCATCCTCGATTCGCTGGACGGGCGGGTGGCCCGGCGGATGGGCACCGGCAGCCGGTTCGGCGCCGAGCTCGACTCGCTGGTGGACATGATCTCCTTCGGAGTGGCCCCCGCCCTGCTCATCTACTTCCTCGAGTTCTCCACCGCGGGGCGGTTCGGGTGGGTGCTCTGTTTCCTCTACGTCACGGCCACCGCGCTCCGGCTGGCCCGGTTCAACGTTCTCTCGCACGGGAAGCCTACACCCGGCTGGTTCACCGGCCTCCCCTCGCCCGCGGCGGGGATGACGCTCGCCACCTACTACGCCTTCAGCCAGACTCGCGGCTACCGCGCCTCGATCGCCTACCTCGACCTGCAGCACCAGGAGCTGGTCGTGCTGCTCCTCCTGCTCTCGGTCCTGATGGTGAGCAAGGTGATGTATCCGCGCGGAGCCCCGATCAGCCCGCGAACCACCGGCGGGATCCTGTCCCTCGCCGCGGTGCTGGCGCTCATCACCGGTGCGGTGATCGCGCCTTCCACCATTCTGTTCCCCTTCTTCCTGGCGTACACGACCTTCGGCGTCCTCCGCCACCTGGTGCTGATCCTCACCGACCGGGGAGCGACCGAGTGACCTGGCGGGTCAA
>DASYRI010000028.1:0-6033 GCA_036004545.1 Gemmatimonadales bacterium | reverse complement strand
CGACCTCGCCGCCTTGCCGTACACGAGAATGGTGTTATCCGAAACGTTGCGCCTCTATCCCCCGATCTACGCGATCGCGCGGGAGGCCCGAGAGCAATTCGAGGCGGGGGGCTATGCGGTGCCGGCCGGCACGCTGGTCCTGATGAGCCCATATGTGATGCACCGTGACCCCCGCTACTACACGGATCCGGACAGGTTCGACCCCGAACGGTGGCACCCGACCTCCGGAACCCGGCCGGAGAAATTCGCCTACTTCCCGTTTGGCGGCGGGCCGCGCGGGTGCATTGGCCAGGTCTATGGGCTTCAGGAAGCGGCGCTGGTCATCGCGACCCTCGCGCAGCGCTGGAGGATGCGGCTCGTCCCCGGGCATCGGGTGGTGCTCCGCCCGCTGATCAACCTCCGCCCCCAATACGGCATCCGAATGGTGCTGGAGCCCCGGTGCTTCCGCCCGGCGTGAGAGCCCTCTACCCCTTCGAGAGCCACCATCTGCGGCTCCGGAACGGCTACCGGATGCATTACGTGGACGAAGGGAGCGGTCCGGCGCTGTTGATGCTGCACGGCAACCCGACCTGGTCCTTCTACTACCGCAACCTGATCCTGGGACTCCGGAGTCACTATCGCTGTATCGCGCCCGACCACCTCGGCTGCGGTCTGTCCGACAAGCCACGGGACTGGAGCTACGGCATCTCCGCTCACACCGATAACGTGTGCGAACTCCTCACCCACCTCGACCTGCGGGATGTGACCCTCGTCACCCACGATTGGGGAGGTCCGATCGGGTACCTCGCCGCGATCCGGTCCCCCGAGCGGTTTGCGCGCTTCATCACCTTCAATACGGCCGTCTCGCTCCTCCCGCTCCCCGGGCTGCTCACCGTGCTCCGTGTTCCGCTGGTCGGCCCCCTGGTGATTCAGGGTCTCAATGGCATGGTGCGCGCCGGGCTGCTGACCAGCTCGACGAAGGGCCGCCGCGTTGCGCGGAACGTTCGCGCCGGCTACCTCGCCCCGTACGATTCGTGGAATCACCGGCTCGCGATCCTCCGGTTTGTTCAGGAAATTCCCCTGGATGGCGGGCATCCCAACCGGGCCCTGCTGACCGAGCTCGAGCAGCGGCTCCACGAGCTCAGCGACCGGCCGCATCTGGTCATCTGGGGACTCCGGGACCCGGTGTTCCATCGGGAATATCTCGCGGCCTGGCGCCGGGCGTTTCCCGGAGCCGAGGTGCACGCTTTCGAGGATGCTTCCCATTGGGTGGTCGAGGAGGCTACCGAGCGCATTCTCCCCTTGAGCCGGGCGTTCCTGGCGCGGACGGAGTAACTCCATGTGCTTCTCCGCAAGCGCCAGTTTTGCGGCCGCCGGTGTGGTGACGGTCGCCGGCGTGGCGGCGCTTCGGGGGGCGAGGAAGCCCGCGCATCTCCTGCTCGGCGCCATCCCGCTCTTCTTTGCGCTCCACCAGCTCGCCGAGGGCATGTTGTGGCTCGCGCTTTCGCGGGAAGGATACGCCGCGTGGGGGCAGCCGGCCATGTTCACGTTCCTGATCGTGGCCAAGGTGGTCTGGCCGGTTTGGGTCCCGCTCTCGATCCGCGCGCTTGAGGAAGATCCCGCTCGCCGGAGGGCGCTGTCGGCCCTGCTCGCGCTGGGCGTCGTCCTGACCGCCGGCCTGGCGTACGGGCTGGACGCCTATCCGATGCGTGCGAGCATTGAAGGAAATCACATCCGCTATCGGCTTGATTTTCCGGCACCTTTTCGATGGACCGTGGACATCCTGTATCTCCTGGTGACCGTGCTTCCTCCGCTGGTGTCCAGCATCAGGATGATGCGATGGATTGGCGTCATTCTCCTCGCGTCACTCGTTTTCTCAAAGATCTTCTTCTATTCGTACGTGGTGTCGGTCTGGTGTTTCTTTGCCGCGCTCATCAGCGCCATGGTCGTACTGGTCGTCCGAACCGGCCGGAAAAGCAGTGGAGCCCCGAATGGAAACGGACGCTAACTTCGCCGCCACGCTCAGCGCCTGGGCGGTCCGCCGGCCAGCCCACCCGGCGCTGATCGAGCCGGGCCCGCGCCGGGCGGCACGACCGGGCTGGCGAAGCGTCACCTTCAGCGAGCTGGAAGCGCTCGCGAATCGCTACGCCTCAGGTCTGGCGCGCGCCGGGGTCCGTCTGGGAGACCGAGTGTTGTATCTGTTGTGGCCGTCGATCGAGGGATACGCGGCCTTCTATGCCCTTCTCCGGCTGGGGGCCATCCCCGCGTTCATCGATCCGCGGATGGGCCTCCGGCCCCTGCTGGCCTCGGTACGGGCGATCCGCCCGCGCGTCGTCATCGCGGAGCCTGTGTTCCACGCCCTCCGGCTGATCGCCCGGCGCCCGTTCGCCACAGCGGAGGTGTTGATCACCTCGGGCCGCCGGCTCATGCCGGGGAGTCGAAGCCTCCGGACCTTCCGGTCGGAAGGCGAAGAGACCACAGCCGTGAAAGCGGGCCCCGGCGACGAATGCTATCTCCCGTTCACCTCTGGCGCGACCGGCCCGGCGAAGGGTGTGTTCTACACCCACGGGATGGTGCGGGCGCAGATCGGTCTGGTGCGGGAGGTGTGTGCCTGGCGCGAGGGTATGAGCGCGGTCATGTGCTACGCGCCGTTCGTCGCCTATGCCCTGGCAGACGGCCTGACGGCGATTCTCCCCGACATCGATTTTTCGCAGCCAGCCGCCGCCCGGCCGAGTCGCATCGTCGAAGCGCTGACCGCGCATCGGGCGGAATGCGCATTCGCCTCGCCGATCGTCTGGATGCACCTGGTGAGACACTGCGAGAAGGAGCACGTCAAGCTTCCCGATCTGCGACGCGCCGTGGCCTCCGGCGCGCCGGTCCAGCCCGGGCTCCATCAGCGGCTCGCGCGAATCATCCACCCGGAGGGCCGGCTCTATACCCCGTACGGCGCGACCGAGGCAATGCCCGTCACGACCGCGGACTCCCTCACGCTCGCCGATACCTGGCAACAGACCCGGGATGGCTCCGGAACCTGTGTCGGCAAGCCGCTTCCCGGCATCGAGGTCCGGGTCATTCGGGTGACGGATGAACCGATCCCGGACTGGTCCGACGATCTCTGCGTCGCTCCGGGCGCCATCGGGGAGCTGGTCGTCGGCGGGAGCGTCGTGAGTCCGGCCTATGCCGACCGGCCCGATGAGACCAGCCGGGCCAAGATCCGGCGGGGTGGAGAGGTGCTCCACCGGATGGGCGATCTCGGCCGGGTGGACGAGGAGGGACGCGTCTGGTTCTGCGGCCGCAAATCGCACCGCCTCGAAACCCGCGCTGGGATGCTCGCGCCCGTCCCGCTGGAGAACATCTTCAACGAGCACCCCAACGTTTTTCGGGCCGCCGTCATCGGTCTGGGTCCCCCGGGTGCGGCGGTGCCGGTGGCGTGCGTCGAGCTTGAGCGGGGAGCGACCTTTACGTCCCGACTCGAGGCCGAGCTCATCGAACTCGCCGACGCGACCTGCTTCAAGGGCGTCGTCACCCGGTTCCTCCCTCATCCCGGGTTTCCGGTGGATCCCCGCCACAACGCCAAGATTAAGCGCGAAGAGCTCGCCGTGTGGGCCGCGAAGAAGCTGCGTACCCTCCTACGACCGGCCTGATGGTGACCATATGAGAGCGGTAGTAACCGGAGGAGGCGGCTTTCTGGGGCGCCGGATCGTGGAGCTGTTGCGCGCGCGTGGCGACAGCGTGGACGTGGTGTGCCGGCGCCGCTACCCGGACCTCGAAGCGCTCGGGGCAACAGTCACCCAGCTCGACATCCGCGATCCCAGCGCGGTGCGCGCCGCCATTACGCCCGCCGACGTCGTGTTCCATGTGGCAGCCAAGTCCGGCCCCTGGGCCGCGAGGGAGGAGATCTGGTCCGTCAATGTTGACGGGACCCGAAGCATCCTCGAAGCGGTGCAGCGATGCGGTGTCCGCCGGCTGGTCTATACGAGCACCCCCTCCGTCGTCGGTTATGCCAGCGACGTGGAGAATGGCCGCCAGGACTTGCCATACGCGTCCCCGCACGAAAGCGCCTATCCGGCGTCGAAGGCCGCGGCCGAGCGTCTGGTGCTCGCCGCGAATGGCGGCGGGATGGCTACCGTCGCGCTGCGGCCCCACCTGCTCATTGGACCGGGAGACCGGCGAATGATGCCGGCCATCGTCCGGCGCGCTGCCCGGCGGCAGCTTCGCATCGTCGGTGATGGCCGGAACCGGGTCGATCTGACGTACGTGGATAACGCCGCATGGGCGCACCTTGACGCGGCCGACGCGATGACCGGGCCGGACGCGCCCTGCGCGGGCAAGGCCTATTTCATCACCAACGGACAACCGGTCCTGTTGTGGGAGTGGTTGGGCGGCGTCCTCCGCGAGCTGGGCCTGCCACCGATGGCCCATTCGCTTTCGTTCCGCACGGCCCGCGTCGCCGCGACGGCCGCAGAGCTACTCTGGCGCGCACTTTTCCTGGGCGGCGAGCCGCCGATCACTCGCTTCCTCGCCGGCGCCCTGGCCCGCTCTCACTGGTACGACCTGGAGCCGGCCCGACGCGACCTCGGCTACCGCGTCCGGGTTCCCATGGAGGAGGCAACCCGGCGCACCGTCCAATGGCTGGCCGGCATGACGCCCGAGCGCTGGGCCGATCCACCTCCGGTTCACCTTCGCCCCGACCGGTCCCATGCCCGCTGACACCCGCAACGCCCGCCGCGATGCCGGTCCGCCTCGCTCCACGCGGAAGGGGGAGCTCCCGGATTACTACATCGCCCCGACCCGCGATTTCACGCAATACACCCGGGACTACGAAGAGAAGTACTGGAGCAAGCACACCGCATTCGACTGGTCCCAGAGTGTGCCGGACAACTTGAGAAAGCACGTGGAGTGCCTGCCGCCGGACGAATTCTCCAGGGTGGCAGCCCTCGCGTTGCCGATGGTCAATGCGGCTCTCGGGTGGCATATCGCGCAGATCGAGCGCCATGGCTTGCCGCCGGACGACGATGCCCTAAAGGCAGTGGCGGAGAACATCCCCTTCGCACGGGGAACCATTCAGCGGGCCCTGGCCATCCAGACGCCGCTGGAGCGCTTCGAATTGCCGGTGGCGCTGCTGAAGGACCACCTGGCGATTCTCGAACGACAGGGCCTCGAGTTGCGGGAAGAACACCGGCTGGAGCTGTTCAGGAGCGAGACGGGGCTCAAGAGGTTGGAGACCGGGGTGGAGCGTCAGGAGCAGGCGAGGCAGTTGTCGTCGCTGGCCGAGCGGACCCGCCAGGCCCGGGCCGCCCTGAAACAGGCCATGGCAGAGAACAACGCCGGCCGGGAACCGCTCCGGGCAGCGGTCCGGGCCCAACTCCGTGCCATCGAGCGGCCCGTGCTGGCCGACCTGGTCGAAACCCGCAGCCTGGTGCAGCGGACCCTGCAGACCGGCGCGGTGCCGGCGGATGGGGACTCCCTGACCGGCCTTCGGGATCTCGTGTTCAAGCGCCAGCTCCGGGGGCTCAAGGACATCGCGAATCACGCCCTGGTGGTGGAGCAGAGCGCGATTGCGCCCCTGACCATGGGAATCATCCATTACAAACGCCGGCGCGAGATTCAGGAGGCGATGACGACCTTCGTGAACGACGAAGCCAAACATTCGGCCGTCTTCCGGCGCTTCATGGCCGAAAAGCTGGAGGCCACAGAACGAATTCCAGGCGCCATCATCAAGGGCGGCGACCGCTATCTCTGGATCGCCCGATTCATGCCGAGCGGGGCGGTGTTCCTGGCCGTGATCGTCGAGGCGATCGGCGGAGCCTACCTCGAATTCTTCGGGAACAAGGCCCACATGCCCGATCCCTTGTTTCGAAGCATTTGCCGCACCATCGCCGAGCGGGACGAAAAGCGCCACATGGAGTTGTGCTCGGCGACCTACAACGAGTTGTATCGCAAGGGGGGCCGGTGGGAGGGACTTCGCAACCGGGTGGCGCTCAGGAGCCTGCTGAAGTCTGCGTACGGTGACAAGACCGAAGACCACCAGCTGATCCAGGCCTGTCGGGCGTT
>DASYRI010000027.1:0-16578 GCA_036004545.1 Gemmatimonadales bacterium | reverse complement strand
AACTCGCGCTCGAAGCCCGGCACAACCTCGGGCGCGATGTAGTCGGACCAGTTGTAGATGTTGAGCCGGGGCTCGATCGGGCCGAGCTCGGCGCTGCCGGCGGGCGGGGCGGCGGGCCCGCGGCGGCAGGCGGCGAAGAGGGCGGCGCTGCTCGCGGCGGTCGCGGCGAGGAAGTCGCGGCGGGACCAGCCGGTGGCCAACAGGCCAGTGGGCAGTGGGTGGTGGGCAGTGGGCAGGGGCTCAGCCACGGGCGGCGCTCACCGGGCGCTCCCGGGTGAGCCGGGTGGCGAGCCAGATCAGCAGCGAGGTCCCCAGCAGAATCAGGGTGCTGATCGCGTTGACGGTGGGCTCGACGTTGCGGCGCACCATGCCGTAGACCACGACGGGCAGGGTCGAGGAGCCGGGCCCCGCCACCAGGGAGGTGATTACGTAGTCGTCGAAGGACATCGTGAAGGCGAGCAGCGCTCCCGCCACGATCCCGGGCCAGAGCCGCGGCACGGTCACGGTGCGAAAGGCGGTGAGCTCGTCCGCGCCCAGGATCATCGCCGCCTCTTCCAGGCTCCCGTCCATCCCTTCCAGCCTTGCCCGCACCACCACCGCGACGAATGCGACGCTGAACGCGATGTGGGCGACGGTGATCGTGGCGAGGCCGAGCGGCACGCGGAGGAGGACGAAGAGTGACAGCAGGGAGATCCCGGCCACGATCTCCGGCGTCACGACCGGCAGGTAGAGCAGCCCTTCGAGCGCACGGCGGCCCGGGAACCGGCGGCGCGCGAGCGCCAGCGCGAGCAGGGTGCCGAAGACGGTAGCGACCACGGTCGAGATGGTGCCCACGATGAGGCTCGCCCGGAGGCCGCGGAGCAGGTCGGTCCGCTCCGCCAGGCGCCGGTACCACTCCAGCGTGAATCCGGTCCAGGCGACGGAGTACCTGGACGCGTTGAAGCTGAACAGTACCAGCACCAGGACCGGAAGGTGGAGCAGGAGGTAGACCGCGCCGGCCACGGCCAGCACCCATCCGGGCGCGCGGCGGGTCATCGCGCACCGCCCTCCCCGGCGTGCCGCTCGCGCAGGCGGAGCGAAAGCAGGACCGATACCAGCACGAGGGCCATCAGGACGAACGAGGCCGCGGAGCCGAAGGGCCAGTTCCGGGCGACGGTGAACTGGTTCTGCACCAGGTTGCCGATCATGACCTGCCTCGCGCCGCCCAGGAGATCGGAAGTGACGAAAGTCCCGAGGGCAGGCACGAAGACGAGCAGCGAGCCGGCGATCACGCCGGGCAGCGAAAGCGGAAGCACCACCCGGAAGAACCGGGCGGCGGGGTGCGCGCCGAGCGACTCGGCGGCCTCGAGGAGGGCCGGATCGAGCTTCTCCAGCGAGGCGTACACCGGCAGCACCATGAAGGGGAGCAGGCCGTACACCAGCCCGGCCAGCACCGCGAACGGGGTATAGAGCAGGGTGAGCGGCGCCGCGACGAGGCCGGCGCGGAGCAGGAGCGCGTTGACCAGGCCGGTGTCCCGGAGAAGGAAGATCATCGCGAAGGTGCGGACCAGAAAGCTGGTCCAGAACGGCAGCACGACCAGAAAGAGGAGCAGACCCCGCCGGCGGCGGCTCCGCGCGATCACCCAGGCGACGGGGTAGCCCAGGAGGAGACAGATCGCCGTCGCCAGGGCCGACCAGGCCACCGTGCGGCCCAGGATGCCGAGGTAGAGCGGCTCGAAGAACCGGCGGTAGTGCTCCAGCGTGAATCCGGGCTCGACGCCTGCGTACCTGCCGCGCGGCATCACGCTGTAGGCGAGCATCAGGAGCATCGGCGCCGCGAAGAAGACGGCGAGCCATCCGGCACCGGGCGCGAGCAGGGCGGAGCCCGCGAGCAATGGACGGCGGGCCAGCCCGCCGAGGAGCCTTCGGCGGAGACCCCTCACTCCTCCTCCAGGAGCTGGCCGTCCTCCGGCCGCCAGGTGACGAGCACGGCGTCGCCGCGAGCCCACGCAAGCGGCCGGCCCAGCTGGCCCTCATTCCGGAGTGCTATGGTGAGCCGGGCGCCGCCCTGCTCGAGAGCCACCAGGATGCGGATCATCTCGCCCTGGTAGATCACGTCGTCCACCGCGCCGGCCAGGGCGTTGGCGCCGGACGGTGCTGCGCCGGGCGGACCGAGATCCATCCACTCGGGACGGATGGCGAGACGCAGGGCGACCCCCTCGGAGAGCCCGGGCCGCTCCGGAATGGCGAGCCGCCATCCCGTCGGCGTCACCATCTCCCACATTCCGTCCTTCCGTCTTTCGGTCTTTCCGCCCAGCAGGTTCGACTCCCCGATGAACGACGCGACGAATGCGGTGCGCGGGCTCTCGTAGATCTCGGCCGGGGAGCCGAGCTGCGCGATCCGGCCGCGGTCCATCACCGCGATCCGGTCGGACATGGCGAGGGCTTCGTCCTGGTCGTGGGTCACGTAGACGAAGGTGATCCCCAGGCGGCGATTCAGCTCCTTCAACTCGAGCTGCATGGCCTTGCGGAGCTTGAGATCGATCGCGCCGAGCGGCTCGTCGAGCAGGAGGATCTCGGGCTGGAGCACCAGCGCCCGCGCGAGCGCCACCCGCTGGCGCTGGCCGCCGGAGAGCTCGGCCGGGCGGCGGGCGGTGAAGACCGCGGGATCGAGTCGCACCATCTCCAGCGCCGCGGCCACCCGGCCGGGGATTTCTGCCGCGGGCCGGCCGTGCCGCTCGAGGCCGAAGGCGACATTGCGACCGACGGAGAGGTGGGGGAACAGCGCGTAGCTCTGAAACACCATGCCGAGCCGGCGCTCGTAGGGCCGCTTGCCACAGGCGGGCTCGCCCGCGATGCGGATGCCGCCGCCGCCGGGATCGGGCTCCTCGAAGCCCGCGAGGAGGCGGAGGGTGGTTGTCTTGCCGCAGCCGGAGGGCCCGAGCAGGGAGAAGAACTCGCCGCGGCGCACCGCGAACGTCACCGCGTCCACCGCCCGGGCGGGGGGCGCGCCGAAGCTCTTGCTGACGCGGGTGAACTCGACGATCGGCACGGGCTAGTGGGCAGGGGGCAGTGGACAGTGGGCGGTGGACCTGCTGAAAACGTACCCGCAGCGGGGGGCGGGCGTAAGGCGACCGGCCCGCGATCTGGACGGGGCCCGGAGTCCCGCGTAGGTTCGGGACGGGAGGCTTCCCATGAATCGTCGCGACGTTCTGGGGTTCCTCGGCGGGGCGGCGCTGGCCCCGCTGCTCGCACCGCTCTCTCCCGAACAACGCGTGGCCCTGGGCGCCGAGCTGCACCGGCGCCTCGCCGGACCGATTCAGGCCGGCCGGGCTCTCTCGGCCGAACGGATGGCCCTGGTGACCGCCCTCGCGGACACCATCCT
The DNA here is from genome assembly GCA_036004545.1 of Gemmatimonadales bacterium. Lineage (GTDB taxonomy): Bacteria > Gemmatimonadota > Gemmatimonadetes > Gemmatimonadales > GWC2-71-9 > JABFSM01. Next base: position 13,214 of record DASYRI010000027.1, on the reverse strand, counting down.
GCCCCGCACCGACACGCCCGGCGCGATCGAGGTCGGGGTTCCCGAGTTCGTTGATCTGCTGGTGGCCGAGTGGTATCCGGAGGACCAGAAGCGCGACCTGCTGGCCGGACTCGACGCGCTCGACGCGCGGGCGCGCACCGAGCTGGGGAAGCCATTCGCCGAGCTGGACCCGGCGGGAGGGGGGCGGGCGGCGATCGTGGGCGCGGTGGACGGCAAGGACGGACCGGCCGACTCGGCGGAGGGGGCGTACAAGCGGCTCAAGGAGGCGATCGTCTTCGGGTACCTCACCTCCAAACAGATCGGGCCCCTGATCAACCGGACGCCGATCATCCCCGGCCGCTTCGACGGCTGCGTACCGGTGTGAGACGGGAGGCGGCCATGGCCCAGGACACGACCTACGACGCGATCGTCGTCGGCAGCGGGATCAGCGGCGGCTGGGCGGCGAAGGAGCTGACCGAGCGCGGGCTCAAGACCCTGGTGCTGGAGGCGGGGGGCGACATCAATCCCCTCACCGATTACGTCGAGCACGTGCAGCCGTGGGAGCTGCGCTTCCGGGGCTGGGGCGACCGCAAGGCGCTGGAGCGGGACCAGTACATCCAGAAGAACTGCTACGCCTGCGACGAGTACAGCGGGAAGTTCTTCGTGAACGACCGGGAGAATCCCTACGAGTTCGACGCCGACAAGCCGTTCCACTGGATCCGCGGGCGCCACCTGGGCGGCCGCTCGATCATGTGGGGCCGGCAGGTGTATCGCTGGAGCGACCTCGACTTCGAGGCGAACCTCAAGGACGGCATCGCGGTTGACTGGCCGATCCGCTACGCCGACATCGCGCCGTGGTACGACCACGTGGAGCGCTTCATCGGCATCAGCGGGCAGGCGGAAGGCCTCCCCCAGCTCCCGGACGGACAGTTCCTCCCGCCGATGGAGATGCACTGCCCCGAGCGGGTGGTGCGGGAAAAGCTGCTGGAGCGATGGAAGGGTGAGCGGGTGCTCACGATCGGGCGGGTGGCCATTCTGACCCGGAATCACAACGGGCGCGCGGCGTGCCACTACTGCGGGCCCTGCGAGCGGGGCTGCATCACCCACTCGTACTTCAACAGCATCGGCTCGACGCTGCCGGCGGCGCGGAAGACCGGGCGGCTCACGCTCCGGCTCAACAGCGTGGTGCACAGTCTCATCCACGACGCGCGGACGGACCGCGCCGGCGGGGTCCGGGTGATCGACGCGGTGACGATGCAGCCGCTCGAGTTCCGGGCGCGGATCATCTTCCTCTGCGCCTCGGCGCTGGAGTCGGCGCGGATCCTGCTCAACTCGAAGACGCCCCGCTTCACCGAGGGGCTCGGGAACTCGAGCGGCCAGCTGGGCCGGAACGTCATGGACCACACCTTCGGCGCGGGGGCCCGGGGCACCATGCCGGGCATGGAGGACAAGACCTCGTTCGGCCGGCGGCCCAACGGCATCTACGTCGCGCGGTTCCGGAACGTGAAGGACAAGCACCCCGACTTCCTCAGGGGCTACGGCTTCCAGGGCGGCGCGGGGCGGGGGCCGCTGCCCCGCCCGAAGACCGGCTTCGGCGCGGAGTTCAAGCGGGCGCTGGTCCGGCAGGACCTGGGGCCGTGGAAATTCTCGATCGGCGCGTGGGCCGAATGCCTGCCGCGGGAGGAGAATCGAATCGAGCTGCACCCGACGCTGGCGGACAAGTGGGGCGTGCCCGCGCTCCGGATCACCTGCACCTGGGGCCCGAACGAGCTCGCGCTCCTCAAGGACGCGCGGACCACCGCCGCGGAGATGCTGGAGGCGGCCGGCGCCCGGGACATCAGCACCTACGACGACCACCTCCCGCCCGGGCTCTGCATCCACGAGATGGGCACGGCCCGGATGGGACGGGACCCGAAGAGCTCGGTGCTCAACGGCAACAATCAGGTCTGGGACGCGAAGAACGTGTTCGTCACCGATGGCGCGTGCATGACCTCCTCGGCGTGCCAGAACCCCTCGATCACCTACATGGCGCTCACGGCCCGGGCGGCGGCCTACGCGGTGGAGGCGATGAAGAGAAATGAACTCTAGCGGGCAGGGGGCAGTGGACAGTGGGCAGCGGTGGATGGGGCGGAGGGAGTTTCTCGAGCGGTCCGGCGGCATCGCCGCGGCGGTGGGCGCCGGCGCCCTGCCGCGGCCGGCGCGGACCAAGCTGGGTCCGATCGGCATCGAGCTCTACACCGTGCGCCGCGAGCTGGCCAAGGACGTCGCGGGCACGCTCGCGAAGCTCGCGGAGATCGGATACCGGGAGGTGGAATTCTCCGGCTATCCGCCGGGCACCGGCAAGTCGCTCCGCGCCATCCTCGACCGGCTCAAGCTCACCGCCCCGGCGGGCCACGTCGGGCTGCAGGCGATCCGGGGCGAGTGGGACCGGAGCCTGGAGGAGGCGGCGGAGGTGGGCCAGCGGTACGTGGTGGTCGCCTTCATCCCGGAGGAGGAGCGGCGCACCGCGGACGACTGGAAACGGCTCGCGGCGGCGTTCAACAAGGCGGGCGAACGGGCGCGCGCGGCCGGCCTCACCTTCGCCTATCACAACCACGATTTCGAGTTCCCACCGCTCGACGGCGCGATCCCCTACGACCTGCTGCTGGCGGAGACCGACCCCAGGCTGGTGCAGCTGGAGCTCGACCTCTACTGGATCACGAAAGGCGGCCGGGACCCGCTGGCCTATTTCGCGAAGTGGCCCGGGCGGTTCCCGCTGGTCCACGTCAAGGACATGGATGCTACGCCGCGCAAGTTCTTCGCCGACGTCGGCAAGGGGACGATCGACTTCAAGCGGATCTTCCGGCGAGCGGGGGAGGCCGGGATCAAGCACTATTTCTACGAACAGGACGAGACGCCCGGCTCGCCGTTCGACAGCGCGAAGGCGAGCTACGACTATCTGCGCGCGCTGACGTTTTAGCCCACGGATTACGCCGATTACCACCAGCTGGCCCACAGATGGCACAGATGACCACCGAGTCCGGTTAAGAATCATGAAGCGGCGAGAAGCGGTGGGGGTGATGGTGGGTCTGGTCGCAGGGGTCGGGCCCGCACCGCTCAGCGGGCGCGGGGCCGCTTCGGACGCTCCGCGCTCCCGGGACGACCGGCGCCTGGCCGGCCGGCTCAAGCAGTCGGTCTCCTACTGGCCGTACAGCAAGATTCCGCTGGCCGAGTTCGCGCCGGCGGCGAAGCAGCTGGGCCTGGTCGCGATCGATCTCCTGTACATCGAGCAATGGCAGGTGGTGAAGGAGGCGGGCCTGGTGCCCTCGATGGGATACCCGACCGCGCGGCGCGACTTCCTGACCCGCGGCTTCAACGACCCGGCCAACCACGACCTGCTGGTCGAGGAGCTCACGCGGACGCTGCCGCTCGCGGCCTCCGCCGGGGTGCCGAACCTGATCGCGATGTTCGGCAACCGGAACGGCCGGAGCGACGAGGAAGGGGCGGCGAATTGCATCACGGGGCTCAAGCGGGTGGCGTCCGCCGCGGAGAAGCACGGGGTGACGATCTGCGTGGAGCTGCTCAACAGCAAGGTGGATCACAAGGACTACATGGGCGATCACACCGCCTTCGGCGTCAAGGTCATGGAGGGGGTGGGGTCACCGCGGGTCAAGCTGCTGTACGACATCTACCACATGCAGATCATGGAGGGCGACGTGATCCGCACCATCCGCGATCACCTCGCCCAGATCGGCCACTTCCACACCGGCGGGGTGCCGGGCCGGCACGAGATTGACGGCGGCCAGGAGCTCAACTACGGCGCGGTGTGCCGCGCGATCGTGGAGGCGGGCTTCCAGGGGTACCTGGCGCACGAGTTCGTGCCGAGCCGGGATCCGCTGACGTCGCTGGGCGAGGCGGTGAAGCTGTGTGAGGTGTAGGGGGCTAGGGGGCTAGGGGGCTAGGGAGCTAGGGAGCTAGGGAGCTAGGGAGCTAGGGGGCTAGGGAGCCAGGGGCTGGGGTTACCTGCTCAGAGACACTTGAATACCCGGGGATCGCCCCCGCGAGTCAGCGTGAAGGGGCCGTAGGTGGCTCCCTGCTCGAGGAGCGTGACCGTGAGCTCCATGGTGCCGCCCCGCACCTGACCCGCGTAGCGCGCGGGCTCGGCGCGAGTCGAGTCGTCAATGGACACCGGCCCGCCGCCACGGATGAAGTCGCCGTCCCGGCTGAACCGGCCGGTCCGGTCGAGCACGATGAGGCCCGGGATCGTCCCGCCGGCGCAGTCGAACTCCAGGCGGGCGCTGAGCTCCGAAATCACCAGGCCGGCATGCGGCCCGCCCCACTGGCCCTCGAGGGGTCCGGGCGCGGTCGGCGCGGTGCAGCCGGCGAGTGCGAGACCTAACACGGTAAGGGGAAGTCTGTTCCGCATCCTGGCACCTCCTGTTCTCCTGTCCGGCCCCGGCCGCCGAGCCTGGGCCGGCCCGGCGACCGGTATGGGCAAACGGCGTACCACCCCGTCCCGGCGCCAAACCGCGTGCCGGGACAGCACTTGTGCCGCGGCGCCGATCGGGGGCGTGTCATCCCGCGGGAGGAAGCGTGTCGGAACGACGCGGGGCGGGCGGGGTGGGCCCGGTTGACCGCGCGAGCGTCGTCCTCGTACCTTCGGCCGCGATGCCCCGCCTCCTCTTCATCTTCAGTCTGCTCTTCACCGGGCTGCTTCGAGCCCAACAGCCAGACCGCTGGCAACCGGTTCGGGATTCGATCAGGCGCCAGCTGGTGACCCAGGGCGTCGCCGCCATCTCGGTTGCGGTCGCCAAGGACGGCAGGATTCTCTGGGAGGAAGGATTCGGCTGGGCCAATCGGGAAAAGATGATTCCGGCGACTCCAAATACGATGTTCTCGCTCGCCTCCATCTCCAAGCCGATTACAGCAACCGGTCTGATGGTGCTGGTCCAGCGCGGCCAGGTGAATCTCGATCGGCCCGCCAACGACTATCTTGGCGCCGGCAAGCTCACCGGCTTGGCGGGGAACGCTGTGGAGGCGACCGTTCGGCGCGTCGCCGGGCACATGGCCGGTCTCCCGCTGCATTACCAGTTCTTCTACGGCAACGAAGCGATCCGACCACCGTCGATGGACGAGACCATCGCCCGGTATGGCATCCTGGTGTCCGCCCCGGGCGAGACCTTCCGCTACTCGAACCTGGGCTTCGGAATCATCGACTACATCATCAGCCGGGTTTCCGGTCAATCCTATCCCGACTTCATGCGTACCGAGGTCTTCGTGCCGCTGGGCTTGACCCACACGTCGGTCGACATCGGCCCCGGCCTCGAGCCCTTCGCGGCCGAACGGTACGACAAGCATCAGCGCCCGATTCCATTCTACACCTTCGATCACAATGGCGGTTCGGCCATCTACTCGAGCGCGCACGATCTGGTCCGGTTCGGGATGTTTCATTTGAAGGATCATCTGTCCGATCAGCGGGCCATCCTGGCGGACAGCACGCTGGATCAGATGGAAAAACCCAACTCGGCCAGGGCCTTCGGCACCGCGACCTACGGAATCGGCTGGTTGATCCAGCCGAGCGACCACGGGTATCGGACGGTCGAGCATAGCGGGGGGATGCCCGGAGTCCAGACGGCCCTGAACCTCTACCCGTCCGAGAACCTCGCCATCGTCGTCCTCACGAACAGCTCCAGCTCCCGTCCCGACCGGATTGCCGAAGACATCGCCGCGATCGTCCTGCCGCGCTACGGAGATTCGCTCCGGGCCGAACGCAGCCGGCCGAAAAATCGTCCCGCCCGGCCGGCCTTTACCGCACCGGCCGAATTGCTCGGCTCCTGGACCGGCACGCTCCGGACCTGGCAGAGCAGTGTGCCGCTCACCCTGACGGTTCAACCAGACGGGAACGCTCTGGTTCAGGTGGGCGACCCGGCCAAGTCGGAGCTGGAAGCGCGCGGCGACAAGCAGCTTCGGGCCTTGCTGAACGACGCTCATTGGGAAGACAAGGTGCTTTCGGGGCGATTCGCGGGCACGATTACGACGCCTGACGCGAGCCGGGTCGCTCACACGATCGCCATCGAGCTCAGACTGGTCGGCGGGAAGCTCCGAGGACAGGCCAACGCCGAGTCAGGAGTGGATCCGGTGTATTTCTCGCTGGCGTCGTACGTCGAGCTCACCAGGAAATAGGCCGCGTCACGGTGCCACGCGCCAACTCGTGCTCAGCTCGCTCGATCCCCAGCGGACCCGCAGCACGCCGGAGAGCTGAGCGAATCCGGTCGCCGGGCTCGGCGCGTCCGGGATGAGGTACACCGAGAGCGACTCTTCGGCCTGGGGCAGCGCCCGGCTGACCAGCGCCACCCGGCCGAGGTCGCGCCTGGGATCGTAGTCGGTGCCCCACTGGCCGGTTCCGCGGCTCACGATGAGCTGCCATCCCGCCCGGGTGTAGAGGATGAACAGGGTGTAGTCGCCGCGGGGCACCTCGAGGTCTCCCAGCCGCATGTCCACGTCGGTGTGCAGCGTGGTCGCCTGGTTCGCGCCGAAGCGCCACACCGTGTCGAGCGGAACCAGCCCGCCCTCCACCTTGCGCCCGCGTGCGTGGGGCTGGCCGTAGGTGATCGCGATGCGCGCGGGGCCGGTGAGGCCGGCATCCTCCTCGTACCACTTCCCGCCGATCCACCGCGCGTTGAGGTGCACCTCGACCGAGGCAAAGCTGCTGGCCGCGACGCGCGGCGGAGCCGCCGGAGCCTGGGCGGCGAGGGAACCAACCGGGAACGCGAGCGCCCCGAGTGCGGCGAGGGCGACGAACCGGGGATGCAGCATGACGCCTCCTGGCGAGTCGGGGATCGTGGCCCACGTGACCGACTGGTGATCTTAGTGCCCGAGTTGGCGGCCGGCCAGCCGAAGGGGCCCGTCACGCTGGAGCCGCTGCTCCGCCGGCCAGCCGAGGGGACGCCCCCGAGCCTAGAGGCGGAGCGCCGCCGGGCCCGGGCGGGTCGTAAAGAAGCGGGCCGCTTCCGCCCGGGGCGGAAACGCGGCCCGGTACTCCTCGCCCCAGGCGTGGCGGAACGGCTCCGCCTTCGCCGACTCGACCAGCGCCCAGACGCTCCCGCCGAACCCGGCCCCGAACGCGGACGCCGCGGCCGCGCCGAGCCGGCGGGCGCTCCGCTGGAGATGGATCGTCTCGGGAATCTGGTTCCCTAACCCGCGCTCCGCTCCGGCCTGGGAGCGGTCCACCAGCTCGCCGAGCGCGGTGAGATCGCCGCGGAGGAGGGCGTCGCCCGCGGCGGGGATGAGCTCGTCGCTCTCGGTGACGAACTGGTCGAGCCGGGCCCGCAGGTGCGGCGCCTCATGGTCCACCAGCGCGGCCAGCCGGGTGCGGGCATGAGGCGGGCCGGCGAGCGCGGCGGCGAGGGTGGGGTCGTCGCGTCCGGTGGCCGCCCGCCAGACGGCGAGGAGCTCCACGGTGGCGCGGGAGGCCGCGTTGTACGCATCGCGCGCCCCGCCGGCCTTTTCCGCCACCACGCCGCTCACCCCGATCACGAGGCCGTAACCCGCCGGGAGCGGCGCGGTGCGCTCGAAGCGGGCCGGGACCCAGCTCATCTGGAGCAGCGCGCCGGGACGGGCGCAGAGGATCGTGGTCTGGTCCTGGCTTCCGCCCAGGGTGCCCACGCCGTGGTCGCCGGGCCAGGGGCCGAAGGGGCGGCCGTTCTCCACCGCGCCCAGGTAGTCGCCGATCGCTTCCGGCGACGGCAGGGCGGCGCGGAAATCCTCGCGCTCGGTGAGCCGGTTCGCCTCCGCCAGGGCGAGGAACACTCCCACGACCAGCGCGCTCGAGCTGGAGAGGCCGGCGGCAGGCGGGAGGTCTCCATCGAAGGCGAGGTCCACCCCGGTGCCCAGCCCCGGGAAGTCCCGCGCCAGACGGCGCGCCACCGTCGCCACGTAGGCGGACCAGTCGCCCCACGGCACCGGGAGATCGGGGCGGAGTGCCAGCTCGGCGGTGGCGCCCGCGCCGGCGGCGCCCGTGCCGGGGGCGCCCGTGCCGGGGGCGCCCGCGCCCGGGGCCGCCACCCGGAGGCGGGCATCGGCGCGCGCGTGGGCGACCAGACAGAGGCCCCGCTCCACCGCGCACACCAGACTCCGGCCGCCGGCGTAATCGGTGTGCTTGCCGAGGAATTCGACCCGGCCCGGAACGAAATACGCGCGGGTCGGAGGGTCGGCCCCGAGCGCGCGCGCCGCCCCGGCGAAGAGGGGCTCCTTGCGCTCCGCCTCGGGGCCGCTCATTCCGGCGGCGACGAGCCGTGCCGCAAACGGTACCGTCAACGTCCCGGCCCGCCGCCCGGGGAATCCGGGCTCACGGCCGCGGCTCGATCCCGCGGAGCCGCTCGGCCGCCGCGGCGATGTCGCCCCGGGTCGAGAGGTCGAGGACGGCCCCGGCGATCTCGACGGCACGGAAGCGCTCACCCAGGCGCGCGACCGCGTGGCGCACCGCGTCCTGCAGCTCGAGCTCGCCGCGCGGCGACGGGCCGATGGCGCGGGCGGCTTTGAAGATGGCCGGCGGCAGGAGCCACGCGTTCATGCTGACCAGCGGATCATCGCCGAACCGCGCCGCGTCGGCCCCACCGGGCTTCTCGACGACTTCGGTCAGCCAGCCGTCCCGGTCCACGCCCAGGAGGGCGAACGCCAGGATCCGCTCGGCGGGGATGCCGCCGGCCACCAGCACCGAACGGCGGAACGCGGCGACGCCCGCCCGGGGCGGAGGCAGCGCGCGCAGCGCTTCGAGCGCGGCGCGCGGGTAGAGGTTGTCGGCGTTGACGAGGAGGAACGGATCGCCCGAGGCGAACGGCTCGGCGGAGAGCACCGCGTCGGCGGTGCCGCGCGCCTCGTCCTGCACCGCGAACTCGAGCCGGACCCGCGCCGGCCGGCCGGGGCCGGCGTAATGCGCGCGCACCGGATCGGGCCCGGGGCCGATCACCAGGCAGACCCGGGCATAACCCGCGTCGGCCAGGCCGCTCAGCACGTAATCGAGGAAGGGACGGCCGCCGGCCAGCGGCATCATCGCCTTCTGGCCGCGCCCGGCCGCGGCGTGCTGGGCCGGATCGAGCGCCGCCCCGGCATCGGGCTTCCGCATCCGGGTACCCAGGCCCCGGGCGAGGATGACGGCCTTCTCGGGGCGCTGATCCGGGGAGGGGGAAGCCATGCGGGAATGATACGCGAACGGCGCAGGCGAATTAGTTTGCAGGGGAACCCGCGATCGCCTTTCCAGCGCCTGGAGCGGCGCCATGCCCCTGATTCGAGCCCTCCCCCCTCCCCAGCAGGACGTGGACCTCTCCCGCACCTACGACGCCGTCGTCGTCGGCTCGGGCGCGGCCGGCGGCATGGCCGCCCACGTGCTCACCGCCCACGGGATGAAGGTGCTGCTGCTGGAGGCGGGCAAGAAGCTCCCCATCGAGCAGGAGCTCCGCTCGATGGAGTGGCCCTATGATCATCCCCGCCGGGGCGACCTGCCGCCGGGATCGCACGGCCTCTCGTTCAACGAGTACACCATCCGGCAACCCCCGTACGCCAGGGGCACCCCGTTCCGGCACCTCTATTCGTACGTCGGGGGCTGGTCGGGCGGGGACTCCGTCAAGAACATCCTGGTGGACGAGAAGGATCACCCCTACAGCGGCACCGGCTATGCCTGGGTCCGGGCCCGCTGCCTGGGCGGCAAGACCAACATCTGGGGCCGGCTGGCGCTCAGGCTGTCGGACCTGGATTTCAAGGCCAGGTCCCACGACGGCTATGGCGAGGACTGGCCCATCTCCTATGCGGACCTGGCGCCCTACTACGACAAGGTGGATCTCTATCTCGGCATCGCCGGCGTGAAGGAGAACCTGCCCCATCTGCCGGACAGCCAGTTCCAGCGCCCCACCAAGCTCAATCCGGCCGAGGTCAGGCTCCGCGAGCGGCTCAAGCCGATGGGCCGGGTGCTCACCCCCTATCGCGCGGGGGTCACCACCGACGGGCTCAAGCACAACAAGTACCGGAGCAAGTGCTTCGGGCGCGGGGCCTGCAACCGGCGGCCGGGCGGGTGCGACATCCACGCCGCGTTCGATTCACCCACGGGGCTCATCTACCCGGCGATGGACACCGGGAACCTGACGCTCCGCACCAATTCCATCGCCCACGAGGTGCTGGTGGACCGGAAGACCGGCCGGGCCCGCGGGGTTGCTTTCCTGGACAGCGTGACCCGAAAGAGTTACGAGGCGAAGGCCAGGGTCGTGGTCCTGGCTGCGTCCACGCTGGAGTCCGCGCGGCTCCTGCTTTTGTCGCGCTCGGCGCAGCACCCGCAGGGGATCGGCAACTCCAGCGGCCACGTCGGCCACAACTTCTGCGAGCACGTCATGGGGCCGGGCGTCACCGGGCTGGTGAAGGAGCTGGTGGGGAAGCCGCACACGCTCGATGACGGCCGCCCCGGCGGCTTCTACATCCCGCGCTTCCGGAACCTGTCCGACCGCCAGCCGGGATTCCTGCGGGGCTACGGCTTCGAGGGGAGCAGCGGTCACACCATGTTCCCCCGCCACGCGCTGGAGACCCCCGGCTTCGGCGCCGGATTCAAGAAGACGGTGCGCGAGCACGCCGCCGCCTTCATCAGCATGGGGGCGTTCGGCGAGGTCCTCCCCAGGTACGAGAGCCACGTGGACCTCGACCCCGTGATGAAGGATCGCTGGGGAATCCCGGTTCTGCGCTTTCACTACCGGTTCGGCGAGAACGAGCGCAAGATGGCGGAGGATATGGTCGCCTCGGCGCAGGAGATGTTCGCGGCGGCGGGGATCGAGGTGGTGGGCGTGGATCGAAAAATCCTCACCGAGGGCTGGTCCATCCACGAGCTGGGCACCGCCCGGATGGGCCGCGATCCCAAGTCGTCGGTCCTGAACCAGTTCCAGCGGTCCCACGAGGTTCCCAACCTGTTCGTCGTGGACGGCAGCAGCCACGTGAGCGCGTCCTGCCAGAATCCGACCTGGACCATCATGGCGCTGGCGTGGCGGTCCTGCGATTACCTGGCAGACCAACTGAGGAGACGCGCGCTATGACGGATTCTGCCCGCGACGCCGGCGCGCCCGAGCCCGATTCGCTGACCCGCCGCGAGATGCTGGAGGCCGCCGCCGCCGCCGCGCTCGCCGCCCCGCTGGCCCGAGGTGGAGGAGCCGCCGCCGCATCGGGCGCCGCAGCCCAGGCGCGGTTCCTCACCCCCGCGGAGCTGGCGCTGCTGGACGAGCTCACGGAGATGATCATCCCCACCGACGACCACTCCCCCGGCGCCCGCGCGGCGGGCGTGGCGGCTTACATCGACGGCCGCCTGGCCGAATCCCTCGAGCCCGACTGGCAAGCCACCTGGCGCGCCGGACTCGGGGCGGTGGAGGCGCTGTCCCGGCAGCTCAACGGCAAGCCGTTCCTCCAGGCTTCGCCGGAGCAGCGGCTCGCGGTCGTGACCCGCATGGCGGCCGGCGAGTCCAACCCGAGGACCGCCGGGGAGCGGTTCTTCAAGGAATTGAAGCGGCGGACCGCGCAGGCGTACTACACCTCGAAGATCGGGATCCACCAGGACCAGGAATACAAGGGCAACGTGGTCCAGCCGGGAGACTACGCCGGATCCGATCCGCGCTGACGCGGCGGGTCAGCCCGGCTTTGCACCCTCCGACTGCCCCATCCAGATCCGGGGCAGGATCCGGAGCAGCCCCATGCCGCTCGCCAGGAAGAGCCCCAGCCACATGAGCCCCTGCGGCAGCCGGCCGTAGAGGAAGCTCCCCGCGCCGAAGAGCGCGGCGTACACGAAGGCGCAGCCCAGCACCCAGCCGAGCAGCGACTGCGGCAGGCTGTCGCCGGAGGCCGGGAGGCCGGTCGCGTTCCGGATGTCGCGCCACCCCGGCCCCGCGGGCCGGGCGAGGCGGTAGAAGCTGGTGAGGGTGGCGCGGTCGGTGGGCGGGGTGAGGAAGGTGACGGCGAGCCAGACGACGGTCGTGGTCGCGACGGTGGCGAGAAGCGCGATGTGCCCCGGCACCGGATGGCCGAGCTTCCCCGCCACGAAGAAGGCGATCGCCACCACGAAGGAGCTGACCATCGCCGCGATCTCGCTCCAGGCGTTGATCCGCCACCAGAACCAGCGGAGCAGGTAGATGAGCCCGGTACCGGCGCCGACGGAGAGCATCAGCTCGAAGCTCGCGCGCGCGGTGTCCAGCACGAAGGTGATCGCGCCGGCCACCAGCATGAGCAGCGCCGTGACCACCCGGCCCATGAGGACGTAATGCCGCTCCGGGCGGCCCGGGCGGAGGAAGCGGCGGTAGAAGTCGTGCACCAGGTAGGAGGTGCCCCAGTTGAGCTGGGTCGAAATGGTCGAGACGTAGGCGGCCAGCATCCCGGCCACCATGACGCCCAGGATGCCATGGGGGAGAAAGCGCAGCATCGCGGGATAGGCCATGTCGTGGCCGATCAGCTTCGGGTCCAGGTTGGGAAAGGTCCGCGCGATATCCGAGAGCTCGGGGTAGACCAGCGTCGAGGCGAGCGCCACGATGATCCAGGGCCACGACCGGAGCGCGTAGTGGGCCACGTTGAAGAAGAGCGTCCCGGCCAGCGCATCCCGCTCGCTCTTCGCGGCGAGGATCCGCTGGGCGATGTAGCTCCCGCCCCCCGGCTCGGCGCCGGGGTACCAGACCGACCACCACTGGACCGTGAGGGGCACCACCAGCACCGAGAGGGTCATCGGCCAGTCGCCGAAGTCGGGGAGCAGGTTGAGCGTCCGGGGGTCCACCTTCGCCACGAGCCCGGCAAGCCCGCCCACCTCGGGCTGTTTGAGGGCGTAGACCGCGGCGGCCACCGCCCCCGTCATGGCGATGCCGAACTGGATGAAATCGGTGACCAGCACGCCCCAGAGCCCGGAGGTCGCTGCGAAGGCGACGTTGATCACGGCGCAGATCGAGAGCGTCTGGATCATCGGCCAGCCGAGCATCACGTTGGCGATCTTGGCCGCGGCGAGGTTCACCGAGGCGATGATCACGCAATTGAAGAAGAGACCCAGGTAGACCGAGCGGAAGCCGCGCACGAAGGTCGCGGCCTTTCCGGCGTAGCGGATCTCGTAGAACTCGAGATCGGTGAGCATCCCCGAGCGGCGCCAGAGGCGGGCGTAGAAGAACACCGTCGCCATGCCGGTCAGCAGGAACGCCCACCACTGCCAGTTGTTCGCGACCCCCTTCTCCCGGACGAAATTGGTGACCAGGTTGGGG
>DASYRI010000026.1:0-1990 GCA_036004545.1 Gemmatimonadales bacterium | reverse complement strand
TGGATCCAGGCGCTCAAGCGCAGCCTCCTCGGAAAGCCCATTCCGACGACCCTGGAGAAGCACGAGCGCCTGGGCCGGGCCACCGGCCTCGCGGTGTTCGCGTCGGACGCGCTCTCCTCCAGCGCCTACGCCACCGAAGAGATCTTCCTGATCCTGATCCTGGCCGGGACCGCCGCGCTCCACACGTCCGTCCCGATCTCCCTCGGGATCGGGGCGCTGCTGGCCATCGTCGTGAGCTCCTACCGGCAGACGATCCTCGCCTATCCCAGTGCCGGAGGCGCCTACATCGTCAGCCGCGAGAATCTCGGGACCTATCCGAGCCTGGTGGCGGGCGGCGCCCTCCTGACCGACTACGTGCTCACCGTGTCGGTCAGCGTGGCGGCCGGCATCGCGGCCGTGACATCGGCGGTTCCCGCCCTCTACCCCTACCGGGTCGAGCTGTGCGTGCTCGGCGTGGTGGGCATCACGGTGGCCAACCTGCGCGGCGTCCGGGAGTCGGGCCGGCTGTTCGCGGTTCCGACCTATGCCTTCATCGCCAGCTATGTCCTGCTGATCGGCTGGGGCGCGGTCGTGTGGCTCCGCGGCGGTGTGCCCTCCGGCGGTCCGGCGCCCGCCGGCAGCATCACCCCCGGCAGCCAGGAGCTGACCCTCTTTCTGGCGCTCCGGGCGTTCGCCTCGGGGTGCGTCGCCCTCACCGGCATCGAGGCGGTCTCGAACGGCGTCCCCGCCTTCCGGCCGCCCGAGGCGCGCCACGCGCGCCAGGTCCTGGTGATGCTCGGGACGATCCTCACCACGCTGTTCATCGGGATCACGGTCCTGGCCAACGCCTTCGGCCTGGTCCCGGCCGAGCAGGAGACGATCAACTCCCAGCTGGCCCGCCGGGTGTTCGGCGAGGGTGTCCTCTACTACTTCGTGCAGGCCATGACCATGCTGATCCTGGTGCTGGCGGCCAACACCAGCTTCGCGGACTTCCCGCGGCTGGCCTCGTTCATGGCCCGCGATCGCTTCATGCCCCGGCAGTTCGCCAGCCGCGGCGACCGGCTGGCCTTCTCCAACGGCATCATCATCCTGGCGGTGCTGAGCGCCGTCCTGCTCGTCATCTTCCGGGCCGAGACTCACGCCCTGATCCCGCTCTACGCCGTCGGCGTGTTCGTCTCCTTCACGCTGTCACAAGCCGGGATGGTCCGGTTCTGGTTCCGCGCGCGGGGTCGTCGCTGGCTCGGGCGGGCGACGTTGAACGGCGCGGGAGCGGCCGCCACCGGGATCGTCACGCTGATCATCGCCGTCACCAAGTTCACGCACGGGGCCTGGATCGTCGTCCTGTTGATCCCGGGATTGGTGCTCGTCTTCCTGGCGATCCACCGCCACTACGCGGAAGTCGCCGGCCAGCTCTCGCTCGAGGGGGCCGAACCGCCGCCCCCGCCCGAGCACCACACGGTGCTCGTCCTGACCGGCGACCTTCACCGGGGCACGCTCCCGGCCCTCCGCTACGCGCAGACGCTGTCGCCCGGCGCCCGGGCCGTCTACGTGGAGACGGATCCGGAGTCAACCCGTCGGTTGGAGGAACGCTGGGGCAAATGGGGGACCGGGGTGCCGCTGGTGGTCTTGCGCTCCCCCTACCGTTCCGTGGTGGGCGCGTTTCTCGAGTACCTCGACCACCTTCAGGAGCAGGCGCCGAACCAGCTCGTCACGGTCATCCTCCCGGAGTTCGTGCCGGCGCGCTGGTGGCAGCACCTGTTGCACAACCAGACGGCCTTGCTGATCAAGGGAGCGCTGCTGTTCCGGCGCGGGATCATCGTGACGGACGTCCCCTATCACCTCGCCCGCTAGGGCATTTCGGGGGGGCCTCGGAAGCCCCCCCCGATTCCCCCCTCTCGGGTTGGGTGGGTGGGCGCGGCGGCACAGCCGCCGCTCGGAGCGGTAGACCGATCAGCGGGGCCCGGCCGCGCGCTCGTAATGGGAGAGGTCGTAGTACCGGCTCGGGTCGGTC
>DASYRI010000025.1:0-5819 GCA_036004545.1 Gemmatimonadales bacterium | reverse complement strand
CTCTGGCAGGCCTACCGCACCCCGTGGACCATGTCGAGCGGTGGGGCGGGGAGCGGGCTCTTCAAGTCCACCGACGGCGGCGACAGCTGGACCGAGCTCACCCGGAATCCGGGGATGCCCAGGGGCGTCATCGGGAAGATCGGTGTGGCGCCGTCCGGTGCCGCGCCGGGGCGGGTCTGGGCCATCGTGGAGAACGACTCCGGCGGGGTCTTCCGCTCCGACGACGGCGGGGCCACCTGGAAGCGCACCAACGCCGACCGGAAGCTCCGCCAGCGGGCCTTCTACTACTCCCGGATCTACGCCGACCCCAGGGGCAAGGACGCCGTGTACGTGCTCAACACCAGCATGTACCGCTCCACCGACGGCGGCGTCACCTTCAACAACGTCCCGGCCCCCCACGGCGACAACCACGATCTCTGGATTGATCCCGGCGACGCCGACCGGATGATCAACGCCAACGACGGCGGCGGGACGGTCTCCACCAACGCCGGCCGCACCTGGACCTCGCTCGCCTATCCCACCGCCCAGGCGTATCACGTCGCCACGACCAGGGACGTGCCCTACCACGTCTGCGGCGCCCAGCAGGACAACAGCACCTTCTGCGTCGCGAGCTCCGGCGCCGATCCCTGGACCGGCCTCTTCGACAGCACCGGCGACTTCCTGTACGACGTCGGCGGCGGGGAGAGCGGCTACATCGCGCCCGACCCGAGGGACCCGAACCTGTTTTATGCCGGGAGCCAGGGGGCGCTGCTCACCCGCTACGACCGTACCAACGGCGAGGGGCGCGACGTGCAGGTCTATCCCCGCTTCTTCTCGGGCGAGCCATCGTCGGCGCTCCCCGAGCGGTGGCAGTGGACCTACCCCATCGTCTTCTCGCCGCTCGACCCCGGGGTGATCTACACCTCCTCCCAGCACCTCTGGAAGACCACCAGCGAGGGCCAGAGCTGGGAGCGGATCTCCGGCGATCTCACCCGCGCCGATCCGAAGACCCTGGGCATGAGCGGCGGCCCGATCACCCACGACATGAACGGGCCCGAGGTGTACGCCACGATCTTCACCATCGCGCCCTCGTACCAGGAGGCCGGCACCATCTGGACCGGCTCCGACGACGGGCTCGCCTACATAACCCGGGACGGCGGGAAGAGCTGGACCAACGTCACCCCCAGGGAGCTGCCCGACTTCGCCCGGATCTCGCTCATCGAGGCCGGCCGATTCGACGCCTGCACCGCCTACCTCGCCGCCAAGCGCTACCAGCTGGACGACCGCGCGCCCTACATCTTCCGCACCCACGACTGCGGCGGGACCTGGCGGAAGACCGTCACCGGGATCCGGGGCGACGACTACGTCCACGCGGTGCGGGAGGACCCGAAACGCAAGGGCCTCCTCTACGCCGGCGCCGAGCACGGCATCTACGCCTCCTGGGACGACGGGGACCACTGGCAGAGCCTCTCGCTCAATCTCCCCGACGTGCAGGTGCCCGACCTGGTGGTCGAGGAGAACGACCTGGTGATCGCGACCCACGGCCGCTCGATGTACCTGCTCGACGACATCACCGCGCTCCGCGGCCTCACGGCCGAGGTCGCCTCGGCGGACCTGCATCTCTTCCCGCCCCGGCCCGCGCTCCGCGGGTTGAACGGCTCGTCCTTCTATTACACCCTCAAGAAGGCCGCCGACACCGTGAAGCTGGAGATTCTGGACGCCCAGGGCGCGGTGATCCGGAGCTTCACCGGCGCACCGGTGGACAGCGCCGCGATCCGCGCCGATTCGCTCAAGCTCGCGAAGATGGGTTGCGACGTGCGGCCCCGCCGCGAGCGGATGCCGCCGCGGAGCGCGGGGCTCAACTGGTTCTCCTGGGACCTCCGCTACCCCGGCCCGGTGAGCTTCGACTGCCTGATCTTCTGGGGAGCATTCGGCGCCGGAGGGCCCAAGGCACCTCCAGGCCGGTACCAGGTGCGTCTCACCGTCGGCGGAAAGAGCCTCACCGAGAAACTCGAGCTCCGCCGCGACCCCCGGCTCAAGCGCGCCACCGACGCCGACCTCGCGGCCCAGTTCGCGCTCGCGATGCAGATTCTGGAGAAGGAGAACGCCGCCAACGGCGCGGTGGTGAAGCTCCGCGCCTGGCGCGACGGGGTGGACGACCGGGTGGCGAAGCAGCGCGGGCTCGCCTCGCAGGGCGCGGCGCTCAAGCAGAAGCTCACCGCGCTGGAGGAGCAGCTCTACCAGACCCGGACCCGCTCGGGACAGGACCTGCTCAACTTCCCGATCAAGCTCACCAACCGGCTGGCGGCGCTCCGGCGGAGCGTGGAATCGGGTGACGCGAAGCCGACCGACGCCTCCTTCGTGGTGCTGAAGGAGCTCTCCGCCGAGCTCGACCAGCGGCTCGCCGAGCTCCAGCGGCTGATGAATACCGACGTGGCGGCGTTCAACCGCGCGCTCGCCGCGCGCAAGCTCGAGCCGGTCGGCTCCGGGGCGGTGGGGCGGGGGCGCTGATCGGCGCGACATGATCTCGGCGCGGGGGCTCAGCCGGAGCTTCGATGGCCGCCCCGCGGTCGAGGAGCTCACCTTCGAGGTGCCCGAGGGCTCGCTCTGCGCGCTCCTGGGCCCGAACGGCGCCGGCAAGACCACCACCGTCCGCCTGCTGCTCGGCTTGCTCACACCCACGGCGGGGGGTGGTGAGGTGGCGGGAGTCACCCTGCCCGCCTCGGACCCGGAAGGGGCGCGGCTCCGCGGCCGGTGCGGCCTCCTCACCGAGGCGCCGGGGTTCTATGACCGGCTCGACGGCCTCGAGAACCTCGACCTCTTCGGCCGGCTCTACGGGCTCGACGAGGCGGAGCTCCGCCGGCGGATCGAGCACTGGCTCCGCCGCTTCGAGCTCTGGGAGGCGCGGGCGCGGCCCTTCGGGACCTGGTCGAAAGGCATGAAGCAGCGGCTCGCGCTGATCCGCGCGGTGCTCCACCAGCCGCCGGTGCTCTTCCTCGACGAGCCCACCGCGGGCCTCGACCCCGCCGCGGCGCGCGAGGTGCGCGACCTCGTCTCGGCGCTCCGGGCCGAGGGCCGCACCATCCTCCTCTGCACCCACAACCTCGCCGAGGCGGAGGAGCTGGCCGACCTGGTGGGGATCATGCGGCGCCGGATGCTGGTCTTCGGCGCCCGCGCCGCGCTCACCCGTGGCACGCCGGGTCTCGAGCTCGAGGTGGCGGGCGACGGCGGCGCGCTCGCCGCCGGGCTCCGATCCCTTCCCGCCGTGCGCGCCGTGGCCGCCAACGGCCGGTCGCTGCGGGTTACCCTCGACGATCCGGAGCGCGACACCCCCGCCGTGGTGCGCGAGGCGGTGCGCCTGGGCGCCGCGGTGCTCGCCGTCCGGCCCGCGGCCCCGTCGCTCGAGGAGATCTACCTCCGCGCCATGCGGGAGGCGCCGTGAGGCGGGAGACGCTGCTGCTCTTCCTCCGGAAGGAGCTCCGCGACCTCAAGGCCAACCGGCAGGTCTGGCCCGCGTACCTCCTGCTGCCGGCGATCGCGGTCCTCCTGCCGGTCCTGCTGCTCGCGCTTCTGCCGGTCTTCCTCGACCCCGCGCTGGCGGGCCACGATCCCGGCGCGGACATGTTGCGCCAGACCATCGCGAACGATGCCACCCTCGCCGGCGCCACCCTTGCGGAGCGGCTCGCCCGCTACCTGCTGCGCGAGCTGGGCGTCTTCTACCTGCTGATGCCGGTAATCCTGGCGAGCACCGGCGCGGCGCTGGCCCTGGTGCGGGAGAAGGAACAGCGCACCCTGGAGCCCATCCTCGCGACGCCGCTCCGGGACCGCGACCTGCTCCTGGCCAAACTGCTCGCCTCGGTGGGACCCGCGCTGCTGGTCACCTGGAGCGCCTTCGTCCCCGGTGTCCTGGCCGGCGGGTTATGCGGGTGGTGGCGGGTGGGGCGGGTGATCCTGCCTACCGCGGGGAACCTGGTGGGCGTCCTGCTCCTCGCCCCCGCGATGGCGGCGGTCGCGGCCCTGCTCGGCCTCCGGGTCTCGGCCCGCTTCACCGACGTGCCCGGCGCGATGCAATTCACCGGTTTGCTGGTGATTCCGGCGAGCCTGATCCTGGTGGCGGTGCTGGGCCGGCCCGCGATGGCGCACCCCGGGTTAGGGCTCGCCGGGGCGGCGCTGCTCGCGCTCGCGGCGTCGGGGCTCTTCGCGCGGACGGTTCGGAAATTCCGGCGGGAGGAGCTGCTCACCAGGTGGAAATAGGCGGGGTCAGGCCACGTCGAGGAAGGCGTCACGTCGAGGAAGGCGTCACGTCCCCTCGAAGAATCGGTGAATCCGGGGTCAGCCGCCGTCGCTTCGATCGCCCGGCCGCATCCGGCTTCGACGATTCCGCCAGATGCCGATCACTCCGAGGACGATGAGGAGCACCGAGAAGCCGGACACGACCGCGAGTGCGGTGGGAGTCGGAGTGTTGAAGCTCATCATGCTGACCGCGACGTAGCCCATCGGCAGCACGACGCCCAGCAGGATCAGCTCGACCCCCGCATGGATGTTCGCCCGCCTCCGCATCCGGTCCCGCTGCTCTTCGCTCTGTCGGGGGAATTCATACCGGAAGAGCTGCAGCCAGCCGACGCCGGGAAACCGGCGCGACAGCGCCGAGAGCCCGAAGACCGCCGCGAGAATACCGAGCAGAACGATCTGAACGGTGCGATACACGGCCTACCGCTTGGCGTAGACCGTGGTCCGCCCCGCCGCGTCGAAGCTCACGACGTCGTACGCCTGTTTGTTCGCGCCTTCCATGCCGGGCGATCCCGTCACCATCCCCGGGACGGCGAGGCCCTTCACCCTGGTCTTCTCCTTGAGCAGCTTCCGGATCAGGTCGGCGGGCACGTGGCCCTCGATGACGTAGCCGCCCACGATCGCCGTGTGGCATGAGGCGAGGGCATCGGGGACGCCGTAGCGCTGCTTGATCGCGGTCATGCCGGTGGAGTTGCGCGCGGAGACCTCGAAGCCGCTCGCGTTCATGATCCCCACCCACTTCTCGCAGCAGCCGCAGCCGGGGTCCTTGTAGACCACCATGGGCGTCTTGGGGGCCCGTGCGTCGAGCAGGCCGGGCGCGGCGACCATCCCGAGCGCCGCGGCGGCGCTCCGGGCCAGGAGCTCGCGGCGGGAAAGCGTATTGGACATGGAAACCTCTGGATAGAAACGCTACCGGGGGTGAGTCTTTGTGGCTTCGCGTCGGTCCGCCCGTCCACCCGTCCGTCCTTGCGTCCTTGCGTCTTTGCGTCCTTGCGTCTTACCTCAGCCAGACCACCACCAGCCCGCCGCAGCCCCCGTCCCAGCCGCTGAATTCGAGCGGCATGTCGAACGAGCGGCGATAGACCTCGATCGCCTCCACGTCCTCGGGGCGGAAGTCGTTCACCGCCCAGCCGCCGACCGGGCGCGCTCCATTCACCGAGACCGCGGGCGAGCAATTACGGCCGTTTCGGGCGGCGATGAGCGAGCCGCTGCGGGTCGCTCCGGACCCGTCCAGCCGGGCCATCAGCCCCGAGGGATCCGGAAAATACGGGGTGAAGAAGGCGTCGCTCGTGGTCCAGGGCAGGTAGCGCCGCACCACGTCGCTCAGGTAATTCGCGTGGGCGCGCTCGATGTCGTCCCGGGTGAGAAAGCGGCCGAAGGACGATTTCGATCGCCACACGAAGTCCTGGTATCGCCGCATCCACCGCCCGTCCTCGGCCCGCACCACCACGTCTGGCAGATTCTGCGCCATCGGCTCCAGCTGGAAGACGATTCGGCGGTCGTCACCCCGGTTGAAGCTGAGCGCCGCGCGGAGCGGGGCGTACCCGATC
>DASYRI010000024.1:0-21384 GCA_036004545.1 Gemmatimonadales bacterium | reverse complement strand
ACGCCCCGGCCAGCAGCAAGCGCGGGTTAGGCCCCAACCGCTACCGCCCTGCCCCTTGGCTAACTGGACGCCACCGCGGTGTATCCAGACCTGCGAGCAAGCCGATGAGTGAACTGATCGGGAGGACACGCGCGGCTATTCCCGTCACGGCACCCGCCTGCGTGACCTCGCCATCCGCCGTTACGAACACCGCACCAACGATGCTGAGGGCGGCACCCACACCGGCACCAAGCAGGAGGCCATGGACCGTCCGAGAGCCGGCCCGAAAGTCGAGTGCCAGGATGCTATCCACGGGTACTGGAAGGGGGCGCCGATTCGAGCGGAGCGCCGGTCGGCGGCTTTCCCATGGGAGGAGCGTGAGCGTGTCCTTGGTGAGGGCATGGAGCCGTCCTTCGACCTGGGTGTAAAGTGGCGTGGTGACTCGTAGCTCGATACCGAAACGCAGCCCCCGCAGGAGGCCCCCCTGGCGTGAGGAATCGACTTGGGCGGCCAGGTACCGGCCCGGCAAGGTAGCGGCGAGGAACAACATCAACCCCGCGCCGACGAGCGACGCCACACCAGTGCGAGCGGCTAGCAACGAACGTGCCGCCATATCGAACTCGCTACCGTAGTCATGAACCACCGGTACGGTTGCGGGCCTAACGAGTATTGGACCCGCGCCAATCGTGGACCACGAGCCGGCCAATCAAAAATAGAATACGCCGGCGCGGCCTAAATCGCTAACCCTTCGTCAGGCCCACCAACCCCGCCTGGTCGAGCGGGCTCCGAACGCCCAGTCGCCCCCGATTCAAGACATGGGTGTACAGCATCGTTGTCGATACGTCCCGGTGCCCCAACAGCTCCTGCACCGTCCGAATATCGGAGCCAGCCTCGAGCAAATGGGTCGCGAAGGAATGCCGGAAGGTGTGGCACGTCGCCCGTTTGTTAATCCCGCTGCGCAGGGCCGCCGCCGCGACCGCTCGCTGAACCGCCGATTCGTGGAGATGATGGCGCCGGCGCTGGCCGCCGATGCGGTCGGTGTACTGACGCCGCGCCGGAAAGACCCACTGCCACGGCCACGTGCGGCCCGCGTTGGGGTACTTGTTGCCCAAACCACCAGGGATCTCGACCCAGCCACCGCCCGACGCGAGGTCTCGATCGTGGAGCGCCCGGCCCCGGGCCAGGTGGGCCCGCAGCGGCTCCCGAAGCGCTTCCGCCAACACGGTCACTCGATCCTTCGCCCCCTTGCCGCGCCGCAATCGGATCTCTCCCCTATCCAGGTCGAGGTCCTTGACCCTGAGGGTGAGGCACTCGAGTAGCCGAAGGCCGCTCCCATAGAGCAGCATCCCGATCAGCCGCTGGGTTCCGCTCAGCTCGGCCAGCACGCGACGGACCTCATCCGGCGTCAGCACCACCGGTAGCCGGTCCGGCGCTCGGGGACGAGGAATGACATTGCCGATCGCCAGCGGCCGCCGGATGATCTCGCGGTAAAGAAACTGAAGGGCCGCCAGGGCCTGGGTCAGTGTCGACGGCGCCAGCCGGCGATCGACCGGTGGCCTCGAGGGGGGCACCACCCCCGCGCGTTGCCGGACCTGGGGGTGGTTGTACCCCAAGAAGGCGAGAATCGTTGGATGGGCACTCGGAGTAATCCCGTGGAATCTTTCTCCCAATTCACGAGGCTCCCGATCGCAACATCCATTCGCGGCGCGGCCTCACCCCGGGAGATCCCGAACTCTCCACGCTTGTTGGCGAGGTGGTTCCGCAGCGTTTTCGGGGCTAACCTGTAGCCAACACGTGGCTTATGATGGGTGAGAGCCACTCCTTCGCAACAAGATATCACACCCCGGGCGGGTTCAATCCGCCCTCAGCACCTCGCAGGGATCCGCCCGGCTCGCCCGGGCGGCGGGGAGCCAGGAGGCCGCCGCCGCGGTGAGCAGGACCAGGGCGGGTGCCACGATGAACGTCGCCGGGTCGGTGGGGGCCACCTGGAAGAGCAGTGTCCTGAGCGCGCGGGTGGCGGCGAGCGCCACGCTCACCCCCGCCACGATGCCGGCCGCGGTGACCACGAGGCCGTGCCGAACTACGAGCCACTGTACTTGGCCGGCGCGGGCGCCGAGCGCGATGCGGATCCCCATCTCGCGCATCCGGCGCCGGGCGAGCTGCGCCACCACGCCGTAGACACCCACCAGGCCGAGCACCAGCCCCACCCCGGCGAACGAGAGCATGAGCACGGTGAGGAACCGGTCCCGGGCGAGCGAGCGGGCCCGGACCTCTTCCATGGTCTGAATAGATGAGATCGCGAGGTCGGGGTCGAGCCGCGCCACGATCCGGCGCACCGCCGGCACGAGGGCCGCCGGGCTGGTCCGGGTGCGGACCACCAGCGTCATGCCCCTCCGGGCCTCCTGCCAGTACGGCCCGAGAAATTCCGGCTCGACGGCCCCGGCGAGGCTGCCCTGGCGCTCATCGCCGACCACGCCGACGATGGTGCGCCAGTTCGACGTCGAATCCGGCACCCGGTCGAACGCGACCCGCTGTCCGATGGGGTCCTGGCCGGCGAAGTAGGTTTTCGCGAGCGTCTGGTTGATCAGCACCACGAGCGGCGCGTCCTCGCGGTCCGCCTCGGTGAGGAGGCGGCCGCGGAGAAGGGGCACCCGCATCACCTTCTGGTAGTCGGGGCTCAGCTCCCGATGGATCACCTGGCCGTCGAGCGGCTCCCGGCCGGCGATGGCGAACTGGCTCGACCACGTCGGCGGGCCCAGCGGTACCAGGGAAACCAGCGCCGCGGCCTCCGCCCCCGGGAGCGCCCGCGCCTCGCGCTCGAGCTCTGCGTAGAAGGCCTGCACCTTGCGCGTGCTGTCGAACCGCATGCCGGGGAGGACGACCCGCACCGCGAGCACGTTCGCGGGATCGAAGCCAGGCTCGACCTGCCGGAGCAGCAGGTAGCTTCGCACCAGCAGCCCCGCGCCCAGCGTCAGGGCGAGGGCCAGCGCGACCTGGCTCACCAGCAGCAGGTCGCCCCAGTGGCGCGCGTGCAGCGCCCCGGTCGAGGCCCGGCCCTCGTCGCGAAGCACGTCCGCGGGAACCCGGCGCCCGGCCCAGAGCATCGGCGCGATCCCGAAGAGCAGCGCGGAGACGCCGCTGGCCGCGGAGACGTACACCAGCACTCGCCAGCTCATCGCGACGTCCCGCACCGGGAGCATCCCCACGGGCTGGAGCGCCGCGAGCGCGCGGGTGCCCCACCAGCCCAGCGCGAGGCCGGCGGCGCCGCCTAACCCGGCGAGGAGCGCGCTCTCGGCGAGCGATTGCCGAAGCAGCCTCCCGCGCCCCGCCCCGAGCGCCAGTCGGAGCGCCGCTTCGCGCTCGCGCCCCGCGGCCCGTACCAGGAGGAGGTTGGCGACGTTGGCGCAGGCGATGAGCAGCAGCACCGCCACCGCGCCGAACATCACCAGCAGCGGAAGCCTCGTCTTGCCCACCAGGAACTCGTGCAGCGGGGTGAGGCCGGCGCCCATGTGAATGTTGGTCGCCGGGTAGTCGTGCTTGAGGCGGGCCACCACCGTCTGGAGCGCGGCGCCGGCGCCTTCCAGCGTGATTCCCGGCTTGAGCCGGCCGATGGCGCGGAGCCAGTGCGCCCGCCGGAAGAAGACCTTGGCGCGATCGGCCGGGTCCCAGGCGACCGTCTGCCACACGTCCACGTCGAGCCCGGGCACCGCAAAACGCTCCGGGAGCACCCCGGCCACCTCGACCGCGAGACCACCGAGCTGAATGCTACGGCCCACCAGGGAGCGGTCCGCCCCGAAGACGTCGCGCCAGGCGCGGTGGCTCAACAGCACCGCCGGCGGGCCGCCGCCCACCCAGGTCTCCGCGTCGCGGAAGGTGCGGCCGAGCTCGGCCCGGACGCCCAGGACGTCGAAGAAGTTCCCGGTGACGGGCTGGGCCTTCAGAAGACGGGGCTCGCCGTAGCCGGTGAGTGTCGCGGTCCCGGCAAAGTCCGGATAGGCGGCGACGTCGGTGAAGGCGCCGGACTGCTCCTTCCAATCGAGCACGTTGGCGGGCGCGGCGTCGGCCTGAACCCAGTGAAAGTCGGGGTTCTCCTCCCAGAGCATGACGAGGCGTCCGGGGTCGGCGAAGGGGAGCGGGCGGAGCATCACCGCGCTCACCGCCGAGAAGATCGCGGTATTGGCCCCGATGGCGAGGGCGAGCGTGATCACCGCCGCGGCGGCGAGGGCCGGGCTCCGGCGCAGGGTGCGGATGCCGTAGCGGAGGTCGGCGACCAGGTCCTCGAGCCATTCGTGCAGTCGCATGCGGCGCTCTCGGCGTTGGGCTGAGTGGTGGAGACGCTTGCTGGCGTCGGCCAGCGGGGTCCCGAGGCGCCGCAGCGCCTCGGCGCGAGCGGCGTCCGGCGGCATGCCGCGCGCCGTCAGGTAGAGGACGTGCTCGTCGAGGAGGGACTGGAGCTCGGCGTCGGCGTCGGCCGAGGCGACCTCGGGGCGCCGGACCGCGAGCTGGAAGAGCCGGCGGACGCCTGCCCGGATGTCGCCCCGGCTCATCGGAGGCCGGCCGCCCCGGCGGTGCGGGCGGAGAGGATGGCGGAGAGCGCGGCGATGGAGCCCCTGAGCGATTCGGTCTCGGCGCGGAGGTGGGCCCGCCCGGCGGGGGTGACGCTGTAATAGCGGGCCCGGCGGTTGTTCCCGGTGACGCCCCAGGCGGCGGTGAGCAGGCGGCGCTCCTCCAGGCGGTGGAGGGCCTGGAGGAGGGCGGCGGCCTCGATAGGGAACTCCCCCTTCGAACTGTCCTCGATCCAGCGGGTGATCTCGAAGCCGTGCATCGGTCCAAAGGAGAGGGCCTTGAGGACCAGGACGTCGAGAGTACCTTTGAGAAGCGCCATGCGGTGTTCCTCCAAGTTACTACAGTAAGATACTTGGATGGCCGAAAGGGTTGCCGGCGGCCGCCGGGCGGGCCCGTCCAGAGCCCGTGCCCGTCTGCCCGTGCTCGTCCGCCGGTCCGCCCGTTCGCCCGCCTCCATCCTTCCGCTCCCCTTCGGATCGAGTACGTTCCAAGCCATGCGACTCCTGCCGCTCCTAGGACTGGCCGCGGCGGCCGCCCCGGCCGCGGGCCAGGGGAGTACTCCCCCCACCAACGACCTGCCCAATCCCTACCGCACGATCGAGGGCTGGGCCCAGATGCCGGAGGGCAGAACCTGGGGCTCGACCAGCGCGGTCGAAATCGCCAGGGACGGGATCAGCATCTGGGTGGCTGAGCGGTGCGGCAGCAACAGCTGCGCCGGCTCGAACCTCGATCCGATCCTCCAGTTCGATTCGACCGGCACGCTGGTGAAGCACTTCGGCGCTGGGCTCTTCCACAGCCCGCACGGGATCTTCGTGGACCGGGACGGGAACCTCTGGGTGACCGACTGCTCCTGCACCGGAACCGCCGAGCAGCGCCGGGCCGACAGCCTGGGGTCGGACGGCAAGCCCAAGGGTCACCGGGTCTTCAAGTTCAGCCCCGACGGGAAGCTGCTCATGACGCTCGGCCAGCCGGGGGGGGGCCGGGATTCCGGGTATTTCTACCAGCCGAACGACGTCCTGGTCGCCCCCAACGGCGACATATTCGTAGCGGAGGGGCACTCCTCCGCGGCCGGGGCCAACGCGCGGATTCTCAAGTTCAACAAGGACGGGCGATTGCTCAAAGCCTTCGGGACCAGGGGCACGGGCCCGGGCGAGCTGGACCAGCCCCACGCCCTGGCGATGGATTCCCGGGGGCGGCTCTTCGTGGGGGACCGGAGCAACGACCGGATCCAGATCTTCGACCAGGAGGGGAAGTCGCTCGCGGTGTGGAGCCAGTTCAGCCGGCCGAGCGGCATCTACATCCGGAGCGACACGATCTACGTTTCCGACTCCGAATCGGGCGGGGTGTCTGCCCCGCACGGCAATTGGAAGCGCGGGATCCGGATCGGGAGCGCCAGGGACGGCGCGCTCTGGTGGCTGATTCCCGACCCGGCGAAGACGGAGCCGGGGCGCACCAGCGCCGGCGAGGGTGTCGCGGTGGATGCGAGGGGCACGATCTACGGCGCGGAAGTCGGCGCGAAAACAGTGCGGAGGTACGTCAAGCCATGAGCGTCTCATTCAAGGTCAACGGGAAACCGGTCACGGTGGACGTCCCGCCGGAGATGCCCCTCCTGTGGGTGCTCCGCGACGAGCTCGAGTTACGAGGCACCAAATTCGGGTGCGGCATCGCCCAGTGCGGCGCCTGCACCGTGCACGTGGGCGGCGAGGCGACGCGCTCGTGCGTGACGCCGGTCTCCAAGATCGCGGGCGCGGAGATCACCACCATCGAGGGGCTCTCGCCCGACGGTACCCACCCGCTGCAGCGCGCCTGGGAGGAGCTCGACGTGCCACAGTGCGGCTACTGCCAGGCCGGCCAGATCATGACCGCGGCCGCCCTGCTCGCCGCCAATCCCAAGCCGACCGACGCCGACATCGACGAATACCTGGCCGGCAACCTCTGCCGCTGCGGGACGTACCTGCGGATCCGCGCGGCGATCCACCGGGCGGCGGGCACGCCGGCCGCCGGGGCGGTTCCCGCGGGGCGGCCCGCCGATGGTCCGAACTATCAGCCCACAGATGGCACAGATTGGACTAGGTCTTTGACCGGCTAGAGAGGTTCTTTTGGTAGCCGAACTTCCGTCGAGCCTGCTCCCGCGTGAACTGCCATCGGATGCGGGTCTTCGCCCGATTGGCACGGGTGGTCCAGGCTCGCGTGTCGCCTCGGAGCTGGGCCAGGCTCTCGATGCGGCGGGTGCCGAGACAGCCACGGCTCACCAAGCTCAACTCGATTTCGGCTTGGTTCAGCCAACTGCCGTGCTTCGGGGTGAAATGGACGGTGAGCCGCCGCCACAGCCGTCGGCCGAGGCGGCGGCCCCAGTGATCGGTGAGCGACTTCTCACAGTGGATATTGAGATTGTCCATCACCAGATGAATGGTCCGGGCTCTGGGGTACGCGGCGATCACGCGCCGCATGACCCGGGCGAACTGCCGCGCCGAGCGGTCGGGGGTGGCACAGGTGAAATGGCGCCCCGCTTGCGGCTCCACCACGGTGAAGAGATTGGCCGTTCCACAGCGCCGGTACTCGGAGTCGCGCTTCGCGAGGTGGCCGGGCCGCGCCGGGCGCGGGGGGCGCACGTCGGCGTGGAGGCAGACTGGTTTTTCGTCCAGACAGAGCACCGGCTCCTGGGGATCATAGGGTTTCTCGTACCGGGCCAGCACGTCTTCCATCTTGTGGATGTATTCCGCGTCCAACTCAGCCACGCACCACATTTTTTTCCCGCCACGGCTTCAGGTCGTGGGATTGCAAGAGCACCCGAATCGTCTCTCGCCCCACCCGGGGCACCACGCGTCGCTTCACGGCCTCTTGGGCGATCAAGCGGACGGTCCACCGCGCCGCGCCCGGGGGCGGGGTGCTGCACGCCATCGCCACAATCCGCTGTTTCTCAGCGGGCGCCAACACTTCGGCCGCGCCGGGGCGCGGGCGCTCGTACAAGGCGCCGGCCAGCCCCCCAATGCGGTACCGATGGGCGATCTTCCGAATGGCTTGCGGGGTCAACGGGACCAGGCGCGCCACGTCGGGGGCGCTGGCCCCGCGATGCAAGTGCACCAGCGCCAGGGCTCGGAGCACCACCCGCACCTGCTGCACGCCGCCGTGCAACACGGTGTCCAACGCCTTCGCGTCCTGCGCCTTCAGCCGAAACGGCAAGGGAGGTCGGGCCATGCCTCCAGTATACGCCCGGAGCGGGCCGGCTGGCAACTTGCATTGAGAATCTTTTCAGGCGGTCACAGACCTAGCCCACAGATGGCGCAGACTGGACAGATCATCATGGGTGGCCTGGAGGTCTCATGAGTCATACGGCTTCGCGGGTTAGCAGGCGGGAGTTTCTCCAGGCCACGCTCGTCGCCGGTGGAGGGTTGTGGCTCGGCGTGCGCGCGGGGTCGGGTGCTGTGCCGCCGGGCACGGCCGCGGCCGCCGATGGGGTACTCAACCCCTGGATCCGGATCGCGCCCGATGGCATCGTCACCATCGTGGCGCAGAATCCCGAGATCGGGCAGGGCGTCAAGACGATGCTGCCGATGATCATCGCCGACGAGCTCGACGTCGAGTGGAAGAATGTCCGGATCGAGCAGGCGGGGCTCGACACCGTGCACTTCACCGCGCAGTTCGCCGGGGGGAGCACCGCGACGCCGAACCACTGGACCTCGATGCGGCGGGTCGGCGCGGCGGGCCGCGCGATGCTGGTGGCCGCCGCGGC
Source organism: Gemmatimonadales bacterium (assembly GCA_036004545.1). Classification (GTDB taxonomy): domain Bacteria; phylum Gemmatimonadota; class Gemmatimonadetes; order Gemmatimonadales; family GWC2-71-9; genus JABFSM01. The sequence goes on along the minus strand of DASYRI010000024.1, from coordinate 13,106 downwards.
GGCGACCTGGAAGGTTCCCGAAGCGGAGTGCGAAACCGCCGCCGGCGTGGTGCTCCACCGGAAGAGCGGCAAGCGCCTGGACTACGGTGCGCTGCTCGCCAGGGCGGCGACGCTGCCGGCGCCCGATCTCGCCACGGTCAAGCTCAAGGACCCGAAGGAGTTCAAGATCATCGGGACCCGGGTTCGCGGGGTGGACAATCACGCGATCGTCACCGGCACACCGCTTTACGGGATTGACACCAGGGTGCCGGGCATGCTCTACGCCGTGTACGAGAAGTGCCCGGTATTCGGCGGCAAGGTGGTGAGCGCGAACCTCGAGGACGTGAAGAAGCTGCGGGGCGTACGCCAGGCGTTCGTCGTGGAGCCGGCGAGCGGCAACGCGCTCAACGGGCTGCTCGGCGGCGTGGCCATCGTCGCCGACAGCTGGTGGGCCGCGAAGCAGGCGCGGGAGCAGGTCAAGGTAGCGTGGGACGAGGGGCCCACCGCCGAGCAGAGCAGCGCCGGATTCGCCGCGAGGGCGGCGGAGCTTTCCAGGCAGCCGCCGCAGCGGTCGCTTCGCAAGGACGGCGACCTGGACGCGGCGCTCGCGGGCGCGGCCAAGGTGGTCAGGGCGGAGTACTTCTATCCCTTCCTCTCCCACGCGCCGCTGGAGCCGCAGAACTGCACCGCGCACTTCAAGGACGGCAAGCTGGAGATCTGGGCGCCCTCGCAGACGCCGCAGGGCGGCCGCGGGCTGGTGGCCCGGACCCTGGGGATCCCGGAAGACGACATCACGATCCACCTCACCCGGATCGGGGGCGGGTTCGGGCGGCGGCTCAACAACGACTACATGGTGGAAGCCGCGGCCATCGCCAGGCAGGCCGGCGTGCCGGTCAAGCTCCTGTGGACGCGGGAAGACGACATCCGGCACGACTTCTACCGGCCCGCGGGCTTCCACTATCTCACCGGCGGGGTGGACGCGGGCGGCCGACTGATCGCCTGGCGCAACCATTTCGTGTCGTTCGGCGAGGGCGAGCGCTTCGCGCCGAGCGCCGGCCTCGGCGCGGCGGAGTTCCCCGCGCGCTTCGTGCCCAACTATGCGCTCGACGCGTCGGTCATGCCGCTGGGCGTGCCCACGGGAGCGCTGCGCGCCCCGACGAGCAACGGCGTCGCGTTCGTCATGCAGTCGTTCATCGACGAGCTGGCCCACGCGGCGGGGAAAGATCCGGTCGAGTTCCGCCTCGCCATGCTGGCGAACGGCGCGCCGCCCCCGGAAGCTCCGGCTCCGGCCGCGGGGACGCCGCAGCAGGGGGGGCCGCCGCCGCCGGTGTTCGACGCCGCCCGGATGCGCGGCGTGCTCGAGCTGGTGGCGGAGAAGTCGGGCTGGGCGGCCCGGAAGCTCCCCCGCGGCTCGGGAATGGGCGTGGCGTTCCACTTCAGCCACCGGGGCTACTTCGCGGAAGTGGTGCAGGCCTCGGTGAGCCGGGAGGGCAAGATCGCGGTGAACAAGGTGTGGGTGGTGGGCGACATCGGGAGCCAGGTCATCAACCCGGGCAACGCGGAGAACCAGGTGCAGGGCTCGGTGCTCGACGGCATCGCCGAGGCGCTGGGGCAGGAGATCACCATCGAGCGGGGGCGCGCGGCTCAGAGCAACTTCAACGACTACCCGCTGCTCCGGCTCACCCAGGCGCCGCCGGTCGAGGTGACCTTCCGGAAGACCGACTTCCCGCCGACCGGGTTAGGCGAGCCGGCGCTGCCGCCGGTGATTCCGGCGCTCTGCAACGCGATCTTCGAGGCGACCGGGAAGCGGGTGCGGGCGCTGCCACTCGGCAGGCAGGATCTCACGTGGGCGTGACGAGGAGGTCGGTATGAACGCGACGCAGGCGGTCTCGCGCCGGCGCTTCTTCGGTGGCGTCGCCACCGCCGTCGGCTATCTCACGCTCCTGCCGCGGGCGAAGCTCTGGCCCCAGGGCCAGAACCCGGCGCCGCGCCGCCCGCCGATGACGGTGGACGAGTACGACGCCCTGGCCAAGCTGGCCAACAACGAGAATCCCTACGGCCCGCCCGATTCGGTGCTCAAGGCGATGACCCAGGCGTTCAAGTACGCCAACCGGTACGGCTACCCGGACGGGGACATCGTCGAGGAGATCGCGAAGCTCCACGGCGTCAAGCCCGAGAACGTGATGCTGGGCGCGGGCTCGGGCGAGATCCTCGACATCGCCTGCACCGCCTTGCTGCAGAACGGCCGGAAGGTGGTCGGGGCCGAGCCGTCGTACGACATCCTCTACCAGCACGCCACCGGCCTCAAGGCCGACCAGATAAAGGTGCCCCTCCTGGCGGACTTCCGGCAGGACATTCCGGCCACCATCGCCGCGGTCAAGGCGAACTACCGGGACGTGGGCTTCGTGTACCTCTGCAGCCCGAACAACCCGACCGGGCGCATCGTCACCCGGCAGGAAGTGGCCCAGCTCCTGAACGGGATCCCGGAAGACGTGCCGGTGCTCATTGACGAGGCGTACCACCACTTCGTGGAGGACCCGGCCTACGCCACTTCGGTGCCGTACGTGCTGGAGGGCCGGCAGGTCATCGTGACCCGCACCTTCTCCAAGATCGCGGCGCTCGCCGGGATGCGGCTCGGATACGGCGTGGCGCCCAGGCCGCTGCTGCAGCGGATGCGGCCGTACGGCACCGGCAGCATCAACGCGGTGGTCAAGTGGGGCGGCGTGGCCGCGCTCAAGGACACGGCGTCGCAGGCGTGGGTGAAAAAGACGACGCTCGAGCTGCGCGGCAAGACCACGGCCGCGCTCCAGGCCCTCGGCTACACGGTCGTCCCGTCCGACGCCAACTTCTTCATGGTCCACCTGCGCCGGCCGGTGCAGCCGGTGGTGGACGAATTCCGCAAGAAAGGCGTGCTGGTGGGCCGGCCGTTCCCGGCCCTGCCCGAGCACCTCAGGATTTCGGTGGGCACGGCGGACGAAATGGGACGGTTCATGACGGCGTTCAAGGAGATCATGCAGCCGGGACGGGCGGCCGGCGACTCGCGCTCGCGTTAGCGACTCATAAAATGCCGGCCCGGGCCCGGGCCCGCCGGATGATCTCCTCCATCGCGTCCCGGTGCGCGGTGAAGGTGTCGTCCACCACCTGCAAGGTCGGGATCGCGTTGGGGGAGAGGCTGAGCGTGTTCGGATCGAACCGCCCGAAGCCGCTCTCGTGCACTCCGCTCGAGCCCCGGCCGGGCGCTGGGCTGCTCAGGTGCTGGAAGAAGCGGGAGTACTTCCGCCAGCGCGCCCCTCCGCCGGCGTGATACATGCCGATGAATCCGTGGAGGGCGTCGTAGGGCATCTCGCCCACGCAGAGGACCCCGGGATGGCGGGCGCGGAGGTCCTCCACCAGGCGCCGGGTGCCCTCGTGCATGTCGGCCCGGGTGTTGTTGACGTGGCCGCCCACGATGTCGAGGAAGTACGCGTCCACGCCGAACCGCCGGATGACGTCGTCAATCCGCGCCGTGAGCCACTCGCGCCAGGCGTCCACGCCGAGGTTCATGTAGGTGAGCCAGCCGTCCTGGTGGCGGTCGTTGTTCCAGTCCACCCAGTTGAGGTTGTAGAGGTCGCCGTCAATCTTGGCGGTGGCCCCCACGGCGATCCGCGGCCAGACCGGCTGCTCGCGGTTGGCGGCGTTGGCGCCGAACATCGGCATCATCCGGAAGCCGAGTCGCTTCGCTTCGGTGATGAGCCGTTGGAACCCCGCTTCGCCACCCATCCTGGCCGGCACCTGGTAATTGGGATAGTCCCAGTAGTAGCGGCCGTCCCAGGCCGCGAGGAAGACGAGGACGCGCTCGGCGGGGATCCGGGCCGCCATCCAGCGCAGGATCTCGAGCATACGGGCGTAGTCGTTGAACATGTAGCCGGTGTAGTGCATGCCGTGCAGCGTGGTGACCATCGCGAGCTTCCCGACCCAGGCGGGCAGGTCGGTCCGCTCCTCCCATGCGGGGAGCCGGAACGCGCGCTCGATGAATTCGAAGTGGGGCCGGAGCGCCTCCTCCAGGCTGGCGGCCCGGCCGAGGCGCCACCGGGGGATCGTCAACCGGCGATCGTTCCGCCAGCCGTCGTGCTCGTAGATCGCCTCGACTCGGTACGCCGCCTCCCCGGGCTGGAAGTAGAACCGCTTGGGCCGGACCCGCTCGTCGAGCGGGCTCACGCTGACGAAACCCGCGCCGGCGGCCTCGATCACGGCGACGGGGGTGGAAATGCTTCGCGACGCGCCGGGGCCGTGGAGATCGCCGCCGCCGAAGGGATAACCCGCGAGCAGCTCGTTGTTGGCGGGATCGAAGAGATCGCCGCCGCCGAGCGAAACCCTGCCGCGGGGGAGGTCGCGGATCACGGTGGTCACCGTTTTGACCGGCCGGCCGAGGGATACCGTCGCGTCCCACTCGATGGTGTCGCCGTTCCGGGTGAAGCGCGCGGCCAGGGTGCCGGGGGCCTTCTCCTGGCCGCCGGCCCAGACGAAGCCGTCGCACCGGAGCTCCATCGCGTCGCCGGTCACGGTCGCCGTGAGGCGGGAGCGGTCGAGGCCGTAGGTGTTCTCGTCGCTGAAGACCAGGAAGCCGAAGCGGTAGGGCCCGAAGCTCACCACCGGCTCGGGGAAGTCGAAGCTGAACTTCATGAACCCGTTGCCGCGGGGCGGGATGAACACCTCGCTGGTGGAGGCGAGGTCGCTGATGGCGCCGTCGGGGAGGGGCGGCTCGGGGCGCACCGACGAGTGGCCCGCCTGGGGCAGGAGCGGCCCGAGCGCGCTCGCCGCGCCGACGGCGCGGATCCACTCGCGGCGGCTCAGCGGGTCGGGCAGGGGCGGCTCGCCATCGGAGGGGACGGAGGGCGGCGAAGGGCTCACGGCTCGCGCGCGCTCAGGCGCGGATGACCTTCCAGTAGACCGCGTACCGCTCGTCGAAGATCCGGTGGAGCGGCGCAAGGGTGTAGTCGGCGGGCTGGCCCGCGGTGCGGAATTCGAGGGGGCGGCCCTCCACCGGAGTGATCCAGTCCGCCGGATCGTCCGACTTCGCGCTCAACACCGGCATCGGGGGCGGATCGGGGTTCTTGAAATCGGGCACGGTGCGCGGGGCGGTCGGCTCGGCGCGGCGATTCTCATCGGTGACCCCGGTGGTGCCCATTCTGCCGGCGAGGACGAGCGGCCCGTACATGATCGCCTGGATGGTGGGATCGTCCGGCATCGGCGCCGCGTGCAGCCGCATCGGGAAGCGGAGCTCGAGGCGGTCGCCGTCCTTCCAGGCGCGCTCGATGGTCAGCCAGCTGCCCGGCACGAGGGGGCGGTCGAGCGCGGTTCCGTTGAGCGCAAGCGAGCCGCCGTCCGCCGTCCAGTACGGCACCCGGATGCGGAAGGACAGGCGCACCGGCTTGCGCGCCCTGACGCCGAGCGTGACCGTGTCGCTCTCGGGGAAGCGGGTCTCCTGCCGCAGGACGAGGCCGCGCTCGGCCCAGTCGAGCTCGGAGGCGACGAACTGGTTCAGGTAGAGCCCGCGCGCGTCCCGGAAATAGATGCTGTCGCCGGGCTTGGAGAAGTTCTCGACGCCGCTGCCGTGACAGCACCAGAACGCCTGGCCCGGCGTACCGAACAACTTCCAGAAGCCGGGCTTGAGGGGCGTGTAGTAGAGCTTCTCGCCGTCGGCCGGGTGCTGGGTGCCCAGGATGCCGTTCCAGAAGGCCCGCTCGTAGAAATCGGCGTAGAGCGGGTCGGGCCGCCAGGCGAACAGATGGCGGGTCAGCTTCAGGATGTTATAGGTGGTGCAGGTCTCCTGGGTGCCGCCACTCAGCGTGGCGGCGAGGTGATCGGGCTCGCCCCGCCAGGCTTCGCCGCTGGTGGAGCCTCCGGTGGCGTAGGAGCGGTGGAGCGCGACCTCGCGCCAGAAGTACTCCGCGATCGCGCGGGAGCGGGCGCCGCCCTCGAGCTCGTATCGGCGCGCCTCGCCCACGATCTTCGGAATGTTGGTATTGCCGTGGACGCCGGTGAGCTGGTCCCGCCCCTCGGCCAGCGGGCCGAGGATCCTCTCGTGGGCGAACCGGTCCGCCAGGGCTCGATAGGAGGCTTTCCCGGTGGCCGCGCTCAGGTTGTAGAGCGCCTCGTTCATCCCGCCGTGCTCCACGTTGAGAATCTGCTGAAGCTCCTCGTTGCTCAACGGCTCCGCCCAGCGCGCGGTCCAGGCGGCCATTCCCTCCGCCACCGCCAGGGCCCCACGCTCACCGCTCAGCAGCCAGGTGTCCAGCATTCCGGCGAGAATCTTGTGCCAAGTGTAGAACGGAGCCCAGACCCGCTGCCTGCTCTTGAGCCGGTCGAAGAATTCCCGCGGGAAGGCGCTCAGGTAGCCGTCGCCGTTGGCTTTCTGACACTGGGCGAGCGCCGCAACCATGCCGGCGCCGCGCCTGCCGATCTCCGCGTCGCCGGTCTGGGCAGCCATCAGCGCGCAGGCCGAGAGATAGTGGCCCACGAAATGGCCGCGGAGCTCGTTGTTGGGCGCCTCCCAGCCGCCGTACGGCTCGGCGGTGGAGGGGAGCCCGGCGGTGATCCGGAACATGTGGAGCAGCCGATCGGGATCGAGCCCGATCAAATAGCGGCGGTTGGTCTCGAGCCCGGTGAGCCAGGGTCCCTCGAGCAGCCGAACCTGCTTCAGCTCGAAGGGATGGACCGGCAGGGCGAGGGGTCTGGCGGCGGAATCATCGAGCGCCGGCGGCGCGGCGGGTCCGAGCGGGGGGAGCCGGGCCCAGAGCGGAAGGGTAGTGGCGGCGGCGGTGGCGGCGAGGAACTCTCGCCGGGAGCAGAGCTCGCACATGATGGTCTCCTCGGCGCCGGCGAGATCGCCCGGCGCACCGCCGGAGAGTATAGCCCGACGGTCCGCCGGTCGCCAGCGGATTTTCGGAGCGGTACATTGGGCGAAACGGGCTCAGGGTTTATGCAGGGCGAGGATCAGGCCGGCGAGCGGGACGATGGTCCCGTCCCAGAAGATGAACATCCACTTGATGAGCTCGGCGCGGAGCTCGGCGACGCGCTGCTCGAGCTTCGCGTCGAAGCGCGCGAAGTTGAGCTCGTTTATAGCACCTCACCCCGTAGCGTCGCAGCATCCCTGACCCTGCTCACCGCCCTCGCCTGCGCGCATCCCGCGCCCACGCAGCGCCCGGCCGCCCCACGGGAATCCACCGCGTTCCTCTTCTCCTACTTCACCCGGAACGGCGAGGACGGGGTACATCTGGCGTACAGCCGGGACGGGGTCACCTGGCTTCCGCTCCTGGGCGGGCGGGCGGTGGTCAGGCCCCAGGTGACGGGTCAGGGGATCGGATGGCAGCAGTGGGACACCCGCGCCGCGCTGATGCGCGACCCGAGCATCCTGCGCGGGCCGGACGGCGTGTTTCACCTGGTGTGGACGGTCGCGTGGACCGACCGGGGGATCGGCGTGGCGCACTCGCCCGATCTGATCCACTGGTCGGCGCAGACACGGGTGCCGGTGATGGACCACGAGCCGAACGCGCTCAACGCCTGGGCGCCCGATCTCTTCTACGACGACGCCACTCGGCGTTACGTGATCGTCTGGGCGAGCGCGATCCCGGGACGGTTCCCCGCGACGGATTCGCTCGCCGAACGGACCTCGCGGGGCGGCGCGGACCACCGGCTCTACTACACCACCACGCGGGACTTCAAGCGATTCGCCCGTGCCCGGCTGCTCTACGACGGCGGCTTCAGCGCGATTGACGGGACGATCGCGCGGGTGGGCGAGCGCTACTACCTGGTGATGAAGGACGAGACGTTCCACCCGCCGCGGCGGAACCTGCGGGTGGCGTCGAGCCGGCACGCCACGGGACCGTACGGCGCCGCCTCACCCCCGATCACCGACCTGCACACCGAGGGGCCCTCCATCCTCCATTCGGGCGAGTGGTGGTATGTCTATTATGACGAGTACACGCGGGGCCACTACGGCGCGGTGCGCACCCGCGACTTCGAGCACTGGGAGCCGTTCCGCGATTCGCTCCGCACGCCGCGGGGCATCCGCCACGGCTCGGCCTTCACGGCGCCGGCGGCGGTGCTCAAGCGGCTGCTCGCGCTGGACTCGATACCGCGCGAATGACGCTCGCTACGGCAGCCGGAGCGCCACCAGCGAAGTGTTGGCCCCAACACCGGTGGCGAACACGACGTACTGCTTTCCCTGGTGCATGAAGGTTATCGGCACCGCCGTCGTGCGCGAGGGAATCGCGACCGCTCCCACCTGCTTGCCGGTCGCCTTGTCCACGGCGTAGAGCATCGGGTCCGCGTCGGGCGCGCCGCCGCTCCGGCCGGTGCCGTAGATCACCAGCGTCTTCGTCGTGATCACCTGGGCCATGCCCCGCCCGGGGGCCGGCGGCAGCTGCACCCCGGCGAAGATCGGTGCGTCGCTGGTCACCGGAATCGTGCCGCCGTTCGAGGTCCACCAGATCTTGTCGCCGCTGTTGAGGTCGTACGCGGTGATGCCGCCGAGCGGCTTCGGCTTGAGGATGGACACGCCGCCGATCGTGGCGAAGGAGGCGCGTCCCTCGAACCCGCTGCCACGGGTGGCCGGCTGCGGCTGGTAGCCGGCGGGCGCCGGGAGAGCGCCGATCAGCCCGCAGCTGTCGTGCGGCGAGCTGTAGCGGAACTCGGAGCAGGGATCCTTCTGCACCTGGATGGTACTCAATCCGCTGATCGAGCCGACGTAGAGCATGCCCGTCTCGGGGTCGGCGGCGGCGCCGCCGTCAATGTTTACCCCGCCGCCCGCGCCCGGTGCGTACCAGGAGCACCGGTAGCCGCTCTTCCCGGTGCCGTCGGCGAGCGAGGCAGGGATGAAGTACGGCCCCATCCGGCAGCGCCTCGCGAGCTTGAGCGCGGAATCCTTGATCGCCGGGGTGTAGTCAATGAGGTCGCTCTCCAGGAGCCCCTGCTGGGCGAAGGGCGCGGGCTTGCTCGGGATCGGCTGGGTGGGCGAGGTCTGCTCGCCGGGGACCTCGCTCAGCAGCACCGGGGTCTCGACGATGGGCCAGATCGCCTCGCCGGTCCGGCGGTCGAGCACGTAGGTCCAGCCCTGCTTGGTGGTCTGGGCCACGATCTTCCGGGGCCGGCCGTTCACCGAGACGTCGAGGAGATTCGGCGCCATCGGGGTGTCGTAGTCCCAGATATCGTGGTGCACGAATTGGTAGTGCCACTTCCGCTGTCCGGTCTTGACGTCGAGCGCCACCAGGCTGGTGCCGAAGAGGTTGTTGCCCGGCCGGAGGCCGCCGTACTCGTCCAGCAGGGGCATCCCCACCGGGATGTACACCAGGCCGAGCTCCGGGTCGGCCGAGTAGAGCGCCCAGGCGTCGTTCTTGCCGACGCCCTCGGTGCCCACCCTGGTCCCGTTGAGCCAGGTCTCCGCGCCGAACTCGCCCGGCTGCGGCACCAGGTTGAACTTCCAGAGCTGCTTCCCGGTGCGCACGTCGAAGCCGCGGATGAAACCGGGAAGGTTGTGGGCGCGGATCGGGTAGTAGCCATGGATCGAGGAGTTTCCCAGCACGATCACGTCGTTCACCACGATGGCGGGCGAGCTGTTCGCGATCTGCCCCAGCGCCGGGTCAATGCCGATGGTGCCGTCGGCGCCGAGCTTCTTCACCGGGTCCCACGCCTCCCCCGGGCGCGCCTGGCGGGCGGGGGCCCCGTCGCTGATGATGAGCGGGCCCGAGTCGTCCGCGGCGAGCGGCACCATCGGGAGACCGAGCCCCTCCATGAGATCCACCACGCCGTTCTTCCCGAACCCGGGGTCGGGGATGCCGGTCTTCGCGTCGAGCGAGGCCAGGTGGTAACCCGGCGTGATGACGAGGACCCGCTCCGCCCTGCCGTCGGTCCAGTAGGCGAGCCCCCGCCCCGCGAACTGGCGCGGCGCCTTCTGCCAGCGGATCCCCTCGTCCAGGCGCCACATCCAGAGGGTCTCGCCGGTGGCCGGGTCGAGCGCAAGCGCCACGCGCCGGGTGGTGGCCACGGTGAAGAGCCGGCCGTTGGCGTAGAGCGGGGTGGTGCGGTAGTACTCGTCGCTCCCGAAGGCGCCGGCGTTCCACCGCCACGCGATCTTGAGGGAGTCGAAGTTCCTCGCGTTGATCTGGTCGAGCGGGGAGTAGCGGGTGCTCCAGAGATCGGCGCCCCAGACGCGCCACTCGCCCGGCACATTGCCGCGGACCACCGGCTGCTCCTGCCCGCCACCCCGGGGAGCGGGGGGGGCGGGGGAAGTCTGGGCCGAGAGCTCGGGCCCACAGATTACGGGCCCACAGATTACACAGATTGCACAGAGGATTTGGAATGCGGGGATCACGCCGAGCGCGGGGAACCGGCGGGCGTTGCGATGGGGATTCGTCACATGATGCGCCATGATGGGTCACCTCTTCAGCGAAGGATCGCCCGTCGCCGCGAACTCGATGCGAATCTTCCTGAGCGCGGCCGAATCGGCGGGAAGCTCTTGGGGCCCCGCCGGCATGCCGTTCATCTTGAGCAGGTACGCGAGGACCTGAATGTACTCCCGCCGGCTGAGGGTGCCCGGCTCGTTCTTGGGCATCGTGGCGCGGATGAACTCGAACAGGTCCAGCAGCGGACGCCGGTCCCACTTCGCCACGAAGCCGGGCCCGGTGTGGGTGACCGGCTGGTGGCAGCTGGCGCAGCTCAAGGCGTAGATGTCGCCCCCGCGCGCCGCCTGGGCTGGGTTGTAGACCCCGGTGCGGGTGGAGCGGCTGGAATCCGGGGCGGGGGCGGGGGACGCGCGTTGCGCCCGGGCGGCGCCGGGCAGGGCGAGCAGGCCGAGTGTGGCAACAAGACGGAATGGGGCGGCCGTCATCGCTCCGCTCCGACCGCGGGCCGGCTCACCCCGGCCCCTCCCCTTCCCAGCCGCCGGACCAGGCCCAGCATCAGCCAGGCCGCGCCCGCCACGATCAGGAGCAGCATCAGCGCGCGCATCGCGCCCGCGAGCAACGCCAGGTCGAGCGCGGGCCACCGGAACCGGTATTGCCGGAGCGTCGAGGCGCGGTCCGCCATCCAGTGCCAGGCGGTGTGGGCCACGAACGCGGAAAGGAGGATGACCCCCATACGCTCCGGCAGCGCCCGCCGGAAGAGCCAGGTCAGGATGGGGACGGCGACCAGGAGGACGAGCAGCTGGCCGAGCTCGACCCCGAGGTTGAAGGACACCAGCGACGCGGCGAGGTGGGCGCCGGCGAACTGGAGCGAGCTCCGGAGATAGAACGAGAACCCGAAGCCGTGCACCAGCCCGAACCCGAACGCCAGGAGCCAGCGCCGCTCCAGTCCCGGTCCGACGATGTTCTCGCACGCCATGAAAAGTATCGAAACCGCGATCAGGGTCTCGACCAGCGGTGGAAACCAGAGCGCCGAGGGCGCCAGACCCGCCGTGGAGGCGATCAGGGTGACCGAGTGCGCCACCGTGAACGAGGTGACGATCCCCACCAGCGGGCGGATTCTCCGGAACGGGATCACCAGGCAGAGCACGAAGAGCATGTGATCGAGCCCGTCGAGAATGTGCCGGAACCCGAGCGCGACGAATCGCAGCGCCGCCTGGTGCCAGCGCGGGTCGAGGCGGACGAGCCCGGGGTCGCCAGTGAATTCGAAGGCGCGCTCGGGCCGGCCGGGCGGGAGAAACCGGAGGACGGTCGTGGTCGAAAGGCCGAGCCGCGCGAGGGCCGGACGCAGCGAGAAGTCGGACCGGTCGGATTGGACAGGATATTCCAGCTCGACGACGAGCAGCGCCTGTTGCCAGACGATCTCCGTCGCCACGGGAACGGGCGGGCCGGTGACCAGGGCGAGCGCGCCGTCCCAGGTTTCGAAGGAGCGGTCCGCGGGCAGCGACACCCGGGCCGCGACGATGGCGGGCTCCGGCAGCGGCCGGCCGTTCTCCAGGGCGCCGAGCGAACCCGCGATCCAGAGCCGGGCCGCGTCCTCGAGGAGCGGGCCGACGCGGGCGAGGTCGAGGTAGCCGGCCCCCCCCGCCCCCCCCGCCGCCCCCGCCCCCCCCGCCCCCCTCCCCGGGCGGAGCGGGAAGCTCAGGTCCCGCATCGCCTCGAGCGGCACCCGGACGATCAGACGGAGGGTCCGTCCTTCCGGCTTCACGAAGGCGAATACCGTCACCCGGGCGGGGATGTCGTGCGAGGCGAGCCCTGCTGGATCAGCCAGGAGACTTCCCGCGACCAGGGCGGCCAGCAGAGCTCGGCGGGATGTCCGGGGATTCATGGCGAGAGTATACTCTTTCCCTCCCCCTCTGGCACGGGACACGTCTTCGCAGGAAGGAGGGCCCCATGGGCCGCGCCCGCCGTCTGACGCTCGGAGCTTCGCTGGTGACGCTGATCGCCGCCCTTGGCGTGGGACAGGCCGCCCTGAGCGCGGCGGGCCAGGGCAACACGGTGGAGGCCCCCGCCTTCGAGGTGGACCCCCTGTGGCCCAAGCCGCTCCCCAACCACTGGATCCTCGGCTCGACCATCGGGGTGGGGGTGGATTCGCGGGATCACGTGTTCATCATCCATCGCGGGTTGCCGACGCTCACGGCGCGCACCGAAGCCGGGCTCGACACCAGGCCGCCCACGGGTGAGTGCTGCGCCGCGGCGCCGCCGATTCTGGAGTTCGACCCGGACGGCAACCTGGTCAAATCGTGGGGTGGGCCCGGGCAGGGCTACGACTGGCCGGTCTCCAATCACGGGATCTCGGTGGACCACAAGGACAACGTCTGGATCGGGGGGAATGGGGAGTGCAGCGATACCCTGGCCACCGCCGGTGTTTGTCGGCGGGGGACGATCGATTCGTTCATTCTGAAATTCACCCACGAGGGCAAGCTGCTGATGGAGATCGGGGCGCCGCACGGAACGGTAAACAGCGCGAGCCTGACGAGCTTCGGGCGGGTGGCCAAGATCTCCTTCGACCCGGCGGCCAACGAGGCCTACATATCGGACGGCTACTCCAACAAGCGGGTCGCGGTGATCGACATGGACAGCGGCAAGATCAAGCGCTTCTGGGGCGCCTACGGCCATCCGCCCTCCGACTCGAGCCTGGGCCGCTACAATCCCGACGCCCCGCTCGCCCAGCAGTTCCGCAATCCG
>DASYRI010000023.1:0-27597 GCA_036004545.1 Gemmatimonadales bacterium | reverse complement strand
CGGTGATCTCGGGCCCGATCCCGTCGCCCGGGATCAGGGTCACGTCGTACGTCATGGGGGGATCGAATCGGCGGCGACGATGGTGCTGAGGGCGGCGCGGACGGCGTCGGCGGTGGTCTCGCCCCGGCCCACCGCCATGGTACGCCAGACCACGCGCCCCAGCCGGCCGTCGGCGAGCACCGCGGCGAGCTGCACCATGAGGCTGTCGCCCTGGGGACCGGCCGGCGTCAGATAGAGTGCCGCCGGGATCAGGGCAAAGCGCGCGCCCCCCGAGAGCGCGACCAGCTGGCGGACGTAGCTCCGGACCGGATCGGGCAGCTGCTTGAGCGAGGGCGACTTCATCACCGCCTGTCCCATCCGGTCGGGACTCGGCATGAGTCCGCCCGAGCGCTGTGCAATCCGCCGGAGGTCGGGCGGCAGGAGCCACTTCACCTCGGTCGCGCGCTCGGTGAGGGCCTCCCCGAGCAGCGAGTCCGCGAGGCGGAGCATGAGCAGCCTCGCCCTGGGCCCGCCGCCGGGAATCCGCGGGTCGGTAACGACCAACGTGAGCGGAAGGACGGCCACGGTCTGGCCGGCCAGGCCTTCGGTGGCGAGCCCCACCGCGGGGACCTGGGGCTTGGCCGGCTTCGGTTGCTGGGCCGGTGGCGCGGCCGGCCGCTGCGCGTCGAGCCTGGGAACGGTGGGCGCGGCCAGGAGGGCGAATAGGGCCAGACGAGCTGTGGGATTCGACATGAGGATCAAAGCTAACAGACCCCGTCCCCACTTTCCGTCTTTGCGTCTTTGCGTCTCTGCGTCTTACTCCAGCGAGAGGCCTCCGTCCACCACGATGGTCTGGCCGGTGATGTGCCGCGCCTCCTCGGAGCAGAGGAAGCCGATCACCTTGGCCACGTCCTCCGGCTCCGCGATCCGGCCCAGCACCGCACTCTTGCGGGCCTTGTCAATCACTTCGGGCGGGAGCTGCTGCAACCGCTCGGTGCGGATGAAGCCCGGTGCCACCGCATTCACGTTGACGTTGCTGGGGCCCAGCTCCACCGCCACCGCGCGGGTCAACCCCTCGAGCCCCGCCTTGCTCGCGGCATAGCTCGCCACCCCGAACCCCGGGTGCCCGGCCAGGTGCGAGCTCACGTTCACCACCTTGCCGTAGTGCTGGCCGCGGAAGATCGGCGCCACGGTGCTGATGCAGTTGAAGGCGCCGGTGAGATTGGTCTCGACCACCTCGGCCCATTCCTCGGGGGTGAGCCGCCAGTGGGCGCCGTCGTTGGCGATGCCGGCGTTATTGACGAGGTAGTGGATCGTCTCGAACTTCCGCCGCACCGCCTCCACGAACCGCTCCACCTGGGAGCGGTCGCGGACGTTGCAGCAGTCGGCGTAGACTCCCACCCCCATCGCGGAGATCGCCGTTTCGGTGAGCAGGGCGGTCTCCCGGATGTCGCGGCCGGGGAGGTCCACGAAACAGAACGCCACGCTGCAGCCGAGCCGGCCGAATTCGAGAGCGGCGGCCCGGCCCAGCCCGGTGGCGCCCCCGGTGACCATGGCGACCTTGCCGCGAAAGCCGGCCGGCACTCCAGCCTGCGGCTTCGGCTGCTCCAGGACGGCACCAGAGGAACGCGCGGCCGAGCGCCACGCCGGCGGATCGATTCCGAAGGCGGCCATGAAAGGCCGAAGCTACGGAGCCGCCCGGAAGGCCGCAAGCCAACGGGACTTAGTGCGCGTTCCCCGGGGCTCAGACCGCCTTGAAATGGGTGGAGTAGCCCGATTCGGCCGACTCGTCCACGGGGGCCGTTCCCTCCACGGCCCCCTGCTCGAGCGCCCACTGGCGGAAGCCGGCTGGAGGGTGACGGACCCCCTCGATCTGGAGGTAACTCGCCGACCCGATGCCCCGCCAGTCGCGCAGGTCAACGAGGTCGGCGCCGCGCAGATCCGCCGTGCCCAGCTGGGCGCCGACAAGCGTGGCCGCCTTGAGGAATGCGCCGCGCAGATCCGCACCCCGGAGATCCGCGCTGGTCAGGTCGGCTGCCTCGAGGTTCGCTCCCTGGAGATCGGCCCCCGTGAGGTTGGTGTCGCGCAGGCTCGCGTGGCCGAGTTGGGCGCCGGGCAACGCAATTCCCACCAGCCAGGCGCCGTCGAGCCGCACTCCGGCGAGTGAGACCCCGTTCCGGTTGAGGTCCTGCAGCGCGTCAATCCTTCCGCCGCTCCCTCCCTTCCCCTGCGCGGTGTTCACCACCGACCAGGCCTGGTAGTTCGCCGCCTTGCGAGCCACCGCGGCGGCGTCCGCCTCGGCCTTCCTGCGCTCGGTCCGGCGGGCCCAGAGCTGGTAGGCTGCGAAGAGGAGCGCCAGCAGCTCGGCGCCCGCCCAGGTCTGCTGGAGCCAGAACGCCCATGGGGGAACCTGGCCGGTTCCGCCACGCCCACCTCCCGCCGGCTGAGGAGCCGGGCTGACCCGAGGCTGCGCCTGCGCCGTGTGGGCGCTGGGCGCGAGTGTGGCGGGGGGGCACGGAGGCGCCGGGGGCGAGGCAACGGGGGGGCCAGACGCCAGCAGCGCGGTGGGGATCAATGCGAGTGAGAACCCCCGGAGGACGCGACCCATACGCGGGATACTAGGGGCGGGCCGAACCGCCCGCCAGGGTCGGCGCCGCGACTTCCTGAGCGACCGCGACGCCGCCCATTCGCGACGCGGGATTTGGAGCCCGGCAGCACCGCGATCTACATTTGGTTCATGGGTCGTCTGGTGTGGGTGGGGATCGCCATCGTGGGTGCCGCGGCCTGGGGGGTGATCGCCGTCGGGCGCGGAGAGACCATCAGCGCCGCGTGGCTGGTCCTCGCCGCGGTCGGCACCTACCTCGTCGGCTACCGCTTCTACAGCCGCTTTCTCGCCACCCGGGTCCTGGGCCTCGATGCCCGCCGCGCCACCCCGGCCGAGCGGCTGAACAACGGCCGCGACTTCGTGCCCACCGGCCGGTGGGTGCTGTTCGGGCACCATTTCGCCGCCATCGCCGGGGCCGGCCCGCTGGTGGGCCCGGTGCTGGCGGCCCAGTTCGGCTGGCTCCCGGGCACCATCTGGATCGTCTTCGGCGTGGTCCTGGGGGGCGCGGTGCAGGACTTCGTCATTCTCTTCGGCTCGATGCGGCGGGACGGCAAGTCGCTCGGGCAGATGGCCAAGGAAGAGATCGGGCCGATCACCGGGATGCTCACGATGCTCGCGATCCTCGCGATCATGATCATCCTGCTGGCCGTGCTCGCGCTGGTGGTCACCAACGCGCTCAAGGACAGCCCCTGGGGCGTCTTCTCCCTCCTCTGTACCATCCCCATCGCGCTGGGCATGGGGTTCTGGATGAAGGTGGTGCGGCCGGGGAAGACCGTGGAGGCGTCGGTCGTCGGATTCGCGCTCCTCCTCGCCGCCCTGGTGGCCGGCCGCTACGTGGCCGGGTCGGCCGCCCTGGCGCCGCTGTTCACCCACGGCGGGGTCGCCATCGCGTGGGCGCTCATGATCTACGGCTTCGCGGCGAGCGTGCTGCCGGTGTGGCTGCTCCTCGCCCCGCGCGACTACCTCTCGACCTTCATGAAGATCGGCACCGTGGTGCTGCTCGCCATCGGCATCCTGGTCATCCTGCCGCCGCTCCGGATGCCGGCGATAACCCGCTTCGTGGACGGCACCGGGCCGGTCTTCGCGGGCAAGCTCTTCCCGTTCGCGTTCATCACCATCGCCTGCGGGGCGATCAGCGGTTTCCATGCGCTGGTCTCCAGCGGGACCACGCCCAAGATGATCCGGAGCGAGCTCGACGCCCGGGTGATCGGCTACGGCGGGATGCTCATGGAGTCGTTCGTGGCGATCATGGCGATGTGCGCCGCCGCGGCGCTCGACCCGGGGGTGTATTTCGCCATCAACGCGCCGCTCGGCACGCTGGGCGGCACCGTGGCGAGCGCGGCCCAGAAGATCGGCACCTGGGGCTTCACGGTCAGCCCCGAGCAGCTCTCCGGGCTCGCCGGGCAGGTGGGGGAGAAGACCCTGCTCGGCCGGGTGGGCGGGGCGCCGTCGCTCGCGGTCGGCATGGCGCACATCTTCGCCAGCGCCACCGCGAGCCGGCTCATGGGCCTCTGGTACCATTTCGCGATCATGTTCGAGGCGCTCTTCATCCTGACCACGCTCGACGCGGGGACGAGGGTGGGGCGCTTCATGCTGCAGGAGCTGTTCGGGCACCTCTGGAAGCCGCTGGGCCGGACCTCGTGGTATCCGAGCACCATCCTCGCCTCGCTGCTGGTGGTGGCGGGCTGGGGCTACTTCCTGATCCAGGGCGTGCTCGACCCGCTGGGCGGAATCAACTCGCTCTGGCCGCTCTTCGGCATCAGCAACCAGCTGCTCGCGGGCGTGGCGCTCTGCGTGGGCACGACGTTCATCATCAAGGCGGGGAAGGCGCGCTACGCGTGGGTGACGCTGGCGCCGCTTGCGTGGCTCCTCGCCGTGACGCTCGCCGCCGGCTGGCAGAAGATCTTCGCCCCCGATCCGCGGCTGGGCTTCCTGGCCCACGCGCGCGACACCGCGGCGAAGATCGCGGCGGGCAGCGTGGATCCGGCCACCGGCGCGCGGCTCATCTTCAACGACCGGCTGGACGCGCTGCTGGCGGGCATCTTCATGGTGACCGTGGTGGCGCTCCTCATCTCCTCGATCGGGGAGTGGCTGGCGGTGGTGCGGGGCCGGAAGCCGGCGGTGATGAAGGAGACCCCGTTCGTGGAGAGCGCGTATGCGTGAAGCCGGCCAGGCGATCGGGCGGGCGGGCGGACAGGCGGAACGGCGGACAGGCCGTTTCGCCCGGCTGCTCAACGCCCTCCGACGCATCGCCGGAATGCCCGATTACGCGGGGTACGTCGCCCACATGGCCGGGCGCCATCCCGGCTGCCCGGTGCTCTCCGAGCGCGAGTTCTACGACCAGTACGTCAACGCCCGTTACGGTAACGGCGCGTCGCGCTGCTGCTGAGGCGGCTCGACTTACCTATCATTCGAGCTCGCCGCGTGCCGCTCCGGTTCCGCGACGCCACCCTTGACGACGTAGCCGTCATAGCCGCCCTGCAGAATGCGGCCGCCGGGGCCCTGACAGCGCATTTCGGCGAGGGCCACTGGTCATCCTTCGTAACCGAACGGGGAGCCGCCCTCGCCCAACGCCACGCGCGGATTCGGGTGGGAAGATCCGGAAAGCGGGTGCTGACGGTCCTGCGCCTGGCTGCCAAGAAGCCCTGGGCGATCGACGCCTCATACTTCACTCCCGTGAAGCGGCCCCTGTACCTTACCGGCATGGCCGTGTCGGTGGCGCATCAAGGCCGGGGTCTGGGCCGACTGGCCCTTGAAGACGCCCGCGCCGTAGCCCAGACATGGCCCGCAGACGCCATTCGCCTGGACGCCTACGATGCCGCTGCGGGAGGGGGCGGGTTTTACGAGAAGTGCGGCTTTCAGGAGCGCGGTCATATCGTGTACAAGGGCACTCCGCTCGTCTACTACGAGCTCCTGCTCGCCCCGGCGGGTGGTGATGCAAGCGCGGCCTAACCCGCGCTCCCCGCAGCCGGGGCCCTGACCGGCTCGGCCGCGGCCGGTTATGTTTGATTGAGTCGGTTGGCGGCGGCTTCGGCAGGCCCCCGCGGTCACCGGGTTTCTGAAGGTGCAGTGACATGAACAGCCTCATCAAATCCACGGTGCGCTGGTTGCTGTCTCCGGGAGAAATAGCCGCGTTGCAGGCGCTTCGGACGGAGCGAACCATCGCCGCACAGCACCGGTCCGGGCTTCGACAGATCCGCAGACGCTCCCTCTCGCGGCCGGCGAGGCTCAACCTGGGCTCCGGATCGCACCGCAAGGACGGGTTCCTGAACGTCGATCTTGCCCCTGGTGCGGACGTCACCCTCGATCTCAGGCTGGGGCTGCCGTTCGAATCCGACTGCTGCGAGCTGATCTTTTCGGAGCACTGCTTCGAGCACTTCGACTACCCCGAGCCGATCTCGCTTCTGTTCCGGGAGTGCCTGCGGGTGCTCAGCCCGGGTGGCGAGCTCCGATTCAGCGTGCCCGGCACCGAGTGGCCGCTGACCGACTACCGGGACGGAGCAGAAGCCCCCTATTTCAAGGCGTGCGATGAGCATGCGTGGCACCCCAAGACTTGCACGACTCGGATGGAGCACATCAATTACCATTTCCGCCAGGGGACGGAACACCGGTTCGCCTACGACCTGGAGACAGCCGAGAAGGCGCTGAAACTGGCCGGATTCAGCGACATCCGACCGCGAGCATTCGACCCGTCGCTCGACTCGAAACATCGCGAAGTCGGCAGCCTGTTCATGTCCGCCCGAAAGCCGGCCTGACAGATTGCTGACGGATCTGTTTCCATTGCCCGCATCGAAGTCTCGCCAACGCCGTGAAGACCATCGCGCACTCGCCATCGCGCTCGCGGCATGTCTTGCGGGTGGCGCTCGGGCGGCAGGGGCCCAGACGCCGGCACCGAGCGTGATGGTGAGCTTCGGCGTGGATACCGCCGCGGCCGACGTGGGGGAGATTGTGCGCCTCGTGCGCGCGTACCTGGCGCACCCGGATTCGTCGGCGCCGGGGCGTGGATTCTGGGCCACCGCTGACTCGCTGGACCGGCGGGCCGGCGACCTCCATCGTTCCGTCGCCTACCAGGGCTTTCCCGCCACGGTGGTGGGCGTAATGTCGGCCGGACCGGGCGACAGTGTCTATCTCATCAAAGTCCTCCACGCGACGGCCGACAGCACCCGGCGCCAGATGATGCCGCTCGCCCTCCAGCGGCTTTACGCCGTGCGCACGCCCGGCTCGGAGTACGGTTGGCGGCTCTCGAATGCCCTGCCGCGCCTTACCCGGGGCTGGCCCTCACGGAGCATGGGCCGAATCACGTTTCACTACGCGCCGGGCCAGCCTGCTGATCCAGAACGGGCTGCACGTGCCGCGCGTTTCGTGGATTCGGTCGCCCGACTCTTCGCGGTGCCTCCTCCGGACCACCTCGACTACTTCGTGACTGCGTCCCCGGATGAGTACTACCGCATTCTCGGGCTGGACTTCTTCCCGCTACCGTCGGGGCGTGGCACAGCCGCGGGGGGGAACGCTCTGACGGAGGCCGGCATCGTACTCGCTGGGGATCCGGCGCAAGGCGAAGCCTATCTTCATGAGATCGCCCACATCGTGCTTGGGGGTCACTTGGGCGGCGGAGCGATGCTTGGGGAGGGGGTCCCGACGTGGCTCGGGGGTTCCAAAGGGCGCTCGGCGCAGGAAATGTTCCGCCTCCTGGCTGAGTATCAGCGAGCGCAGCCCCACGTGACGCTGCAGGCGCTCGTACGCGGGACGGCCGGTTGGGGTAGCCAGGAGAGTGACGCGAGCTACGCCACCGGAGCCCTCTTCGTCGATGCGGTGTATCGGCGTGGCGGCATCGCCGGGTTGCGGGCGCTCGCCGGCACACCGAGCGATCCCACGCCGCTCCTCGCCGCCATGCGGAGGCACCTGGGCCTGCCAGCGTCGGATCCGGAGGCCCTCGAGGGCTGGTGGCGGCAGGCGGCGCAAGCAGCTGCGGCGGGACGCTAGGGGCCGCGAAACAGTGCTGCGAATGCGTTAGCGGGTTCATGGGGTGCTGCCTGGCCCGCAACCACAACCGGCCGGGCCCCCAGCGCTTCGGCCGCTGCGGGATATTTTTGACGGATGGGCCGCGGCGGCCGCGGCAGGGCTCCGCAACAGGACCGCAGGTCGTTGAACGCTACCCGACAGAGGCCCGATCTCATATGCCGAAGCGCCTTCCCCAGCACTTGCAGACCGTGCGCCGCCTGGCCCTCGCCCTGCCGGGGGTCGAGGAAGGAACCAGCTATGGGACCCCGGGCTTCCGGGTGCGCGGCAAGTTTCTGGCGCGGCTGTGGGAGGACGGGGAGACCCTGGTGGTCAAGTGCGGCGACGACGAACGCGATTTCCGGATGCAGGTGGATCCCGAGACCTTCTTCATTACCGACCACTACCGGGGCTATCCCACCGTGCTCGTCCGCCTGGGGAGGGTGCGGCCGACCGACCTCCGTCAGGTGCTCGAGGAAGCATGGCGCCGAAGCGCGCCGAAGCGCCTTGTCGCCGAGTACGATCAGGCTGGCCGGGCCCGGGCGGGCGTCCACCGAGGGAAAGCGGCAGCGACCCGGAGGTGATCCGAAGAAGGCGCACGTCATGGCGCGCCGCGTTGTCCATGGTTCGAGCCGGTGCGACGTCTCCCGGCACACCAGTCTCCGTCAGCCTTTGCCGCTCGGGAGGTGCCCATGGCTCTTCACCGGATCGTCGCCGCGGGGTCGGTCCTCATCTGGCTCGGCGCGGGCGTTCTGCGTGCTCAAGGGCACGAGGGGAGGCAACCTGCGATCCTCGGCCGCGCCTTCCCGTCCGGTGTCGCCGTCGCCGCCGCGAACCGCCCTCCGGTGACGCCGTTCATCGGGACTTCGCGGCTCGGGGTCTCGGTCGCGCTGCCGGCCGAGGTGCCGGCCGGCCTCGGGCGAACTAACGCGGCGCTTGCCGCCGGCCTCAGGCATCGAGGGCCGGGCGTGGCGCTGATGATCGTGGGAGGAGCCGGGCTCGTCACCGGCCTCCTGGTGGACGAACCGATCATCACGGTCGCTGGGGCCGGGGTGGGGTTGTACGGGCTCTACCTGTACCTGCGCTGACGCTGCGGTCCGAACCGCGGAGGCTCCCTTCGATGCTCCGCCTTGTCATGCTCCTGAGCGCCCTCGCCCTCGCCGGCCGGCCGCTGTATCCGCAGGCCGCGGGATGGATGCTCGGCCCCTTCGAGAAGCCGCCGGGCGTGAACCCGGTCATCGCGCCGGGCGCCGCGGCGACCTTCCGCTCGCCGATGAACGACAGCGTCGTGCGCTGGGAGGAGCACGCCACATTCAATCCGGCCGCTGTAGTGCGCGAAGGCAGGGTGTTCCTGCTGTACCGCGCCGAGGACGTCACCGGCGAGACGAAGATCGGAGGTCACACCTCCCGGCTCGGACTCGCGGAGAGCGCTGACGGGCTGCGCTTCACCCGCCGAAGCACCCCGGTGCTGTACCCGGACAAGGACGCCCAGGCCAGGTACGAGTGGCCCGGGGGCGTCGAGGACCCCCGCCTCGTCGAGGCGGAGGACGGCCGGTACGTGCTGACGTACACCCAGTGGAATCGCCAGGTCCCGCGCCTCGCGGTCGCGACGTCGCTCGACCTCGTCCGCTGGACGAAGCACGGCCCCGCGCTCGACGCGGCCGGCGGGAAGTATCGCGACCTGGAATCGAAGTCCGGCGCGATTCTCTGCCGCGTCGAAGGGAGCCGTCTCGTGGCGACCCGGGTGAACGGGAAGTACTGGATGTACTTCAACGTCCCCGACATCCTCATGGCGACCTCGGACGATCTGGTGCACTGGACGCCGCTCGAGGACGCGGCCGGCCGCCCGGTGAAGATCCTCTCGCCTCGCCCGGGCTACTTCGACTCCTGGCTGGTGGAGGCGGGGCCGCCGGCGGTGCTGACGGATCACGGGGTCGTGCTGCTCTACAACGCGGGGAACAGCGGCACCTACGGCGATCCGTCGCTGCCGGCGCGGGTCTACACCGCCGGGCAGGCGCTCTTCGATGCCCGGAACCCGGTCAAGCTGCTCGCCCGCGCCGACGCGCCGTTCATCCGGCCGACGGAGGCATACGAGCGGAGCGGGCAGTACGCCTTTGGCACCACGTTCGTCGAAGGGCTGGTGCCGTTCCAGGGACGCTGGTACCTGTACTACGGCACCGCGGACTCGCGGGTCGGGGTGGCGGTGTGGGATCCGCGGCCCGGGAGCGGCGGGCATCGCTTTTCCGCTCCGGTTCCGCGAGGTCTGCCGCTGTTTACGCAGCAGGAGCGGCAACTGAGCGCGGCTGCCCGTCCGAACCCGCTCTGCAAGCCGTCACCCTTCGAGATCCCCATTACCTATTCCAAGTTGACCGTGCTCGACAGCGGTGAGGTGGTGTACCAGACCTCCGCGGTGGCTCCCTGCGTCGGCCAGGTGGCGGATCCGCCGTGGCGACTCCGATGGGAAGCCCCGAGCGGCACAACAACCGGCTTCCGTTACACGCTGTCCGCGCCGGAGCTGGAGCAGCTCAAGAGCTTTCTTGATCGCGCTGACGTGAAGGGAATTGAATCATTCCTGAATGCCGGTCCTGGCGTCGGCGATTTCAAGATCGCCATCGCGCGTCCCTCCGCCACTCAGAACATCGAAGTGCTCTCTCTGATGCCGAACCACGTCCAGCTCGTCGACAACCCCGCCCTGATTCACCTCATCTGCAAGGCGAAGGACCTGGCCCGGATGGCCTCGCGCTCCGGTGAGCTTCCGGACTGGTGCAGGGTCGCGCGGCGCTGAAGGCACGAGGCTCCCTGGAGTGAGTCTTCAGGCAGCCGAGGACCGGCCCGATCCGGTACGAACCGCCCCTCCCAGTGACCGCCCAACCCGGAGCCAGAGCGGCGTGATCGCCGCCAGCACCAGCGCCGACCCCAGGAGCGCCGCCGGCCCGCCCCATCCGAGATAAAGCTCCCCGAACAGCACTCCCGCCGGCAGCGCCGCGAGCCCGGAAAGTCCCTGATAGTCCCCGAAGCCGCGCCCGGTCCTGACCGGCGCGAGCCGGGCCACCGCCAGCCGCTCGGCCGGCTCGACCAGCCCCGCCACCACCCCGTGGGCCAGGAACACCGCCACCGCCACCGCCGCGCCGAGCGGTCCGGCGAGCGCCGCCACGGCGCCGGCGTAGAGCAAAGCGCCCAGCGCCAGCGCCCCCCGCACCCCCGCCCGGTCGGCGAGCCAGCCGCCGGGATACGACGAACCGCTCCGCACCACGTGCAGCGCCGCCCAGGCGAGCGGCACCAGGGCGATCGGCACGCCCAGGTCCTGGAGCCGGAGCAGGAGCAGCGTCTCCGGGAGGCGGGCGGCAGTGAGGAGGACGAGCACCCCGATCGGAAGCCAGAAGGTTTTTCCAGCAGCGTCAACGGTCAACGGTGAACGGTCAACGGGAGCTGCCTCTCGTTCCGTCCTTCCGCCTTTCCGTCCTTCCGTCTTTCCGTCCTCCTCGCGTCCTTGCGTCTCGACTTTCCCGTTGACGGTTGACTGTTGACTGTTCACGCTTTTCAGCACCACCAGCAGCACCACCACCGCCACCACGCCGGGGATCGCGCTCCACCCGATCACCCGCCGCACGTCCACCCGCGCCGCGAGCAGCGCCCACGCCGCGAGCGACCCTAACACGGCGCCCAGGTGATCCGCCGCGCGATGGAACCCGAACGCGCGCCCCCGGAGCCCGGGCGGGGTGAGCGAGACGATCATCGCGTCCCGCGCCGGCGACCTGAGTCCTTTCCCCACCCGGTCGATCACCCGGAAGCCGATCACCTGCCACGCCGCCCCGGCCACCGCGATGACCGGCCGGATCAGCACCGCGGTCCCGTAACCCACCAGGATCAGCGGCTTGGCCCACCCGGGCCGGTCCGCCAGCCGGCCGCTCACCCAGCGAAGCGCCGCCGCAGTGAGGTCCGCGGCGCCGTCCAGCGCGCCCAGCGCCACCGCGCTGCCGCCGAGCGGCCCGGTGATGAAGGCCGGGAGCACCGGGTAGACCATCTCGCTCGCGAAATCGTTGAAGAGCGAGACGGCGGAGAGGCCCTTCACCCCGGGCGGAAGGGTGGTCCCGCCACGCTCAGCCATCGAGGCCCATCCCCCAGCGGATCAGGGGCACCGGCAGCCCGCCGTAGGCCAGCACTTCGGCGTGGAACGCCGCGGGAGAAAGCGCGCCGCCGCGCGCGGAGCGGATATCGTCGCGGAGCCGGCGGAGCTCGCCCCGTCCGAGCATCGCGGCGCAGCCGCTGATCGGCCGGCACGCCACCCGGCGGACGTCGGCTTCGGCGGTGCGGCGGTCCACCGGAAGGTGCGCGGTCAGGTGCCCGATCGCCTCCTCGGGCGTGAACTGCCGGGTGTGGAGCCCCAGGTCCACCACCGCGAGGTGGGCGTCGCGCAGCGCCGCCAGCCGCTCGGCCAGCCGGAGCTCGGGCTCCGCCCCGTAGCCGAGCTCGCCCATCAGCTCTTCGGCATAGACCCCCCAGCCCGACGGGGTGGAGGAGGCCGAGATGTACCGCCGCACCAGCCCGGGGAGCGCGTCGCAGCGGGCATGGTGGAAATGGACGCCGGGGTACCCGTAACGGGCGGCCAGCCAGGGGAGCGCCACCGGGTCGGCCGCGGCGAGGCGGAGCACCGCCGGCCCCCGCTCCCCGGCCGGCACATAACACGCAATCGGCTCGAGCACGCGCATCCACGAGGGGGCGGGCGCCGTCTCGAGCGGCGCCACTCCCGGCGCGGCGAGGCCGTGCCCCTCGGCGAACCGGCGGGACGTCTCCAGCGCGTCGCGGGCGCGGCTCACCAGGTCGCTCCGGGCACCCGCCGGCCCGCGGTAGCGCTCGTACACGTCGCGCCACGGCGCCGCGGGGTCGAGGGCGGCGGCGAGCGCGGTGACCTGCTGCTCGACCTCGGTCGCGAGCCGGAGCGACGCGCGCCAGACCTCCCCCGCGTTGTGGATGCTCGCGTGCTCGTAGTGCAGCCGGCGATCCACCTCCGCCTCGCCGATCGCGGCGGCGCCGGGATCCGGGTTGGGCTCGATCTCGCCCCGGAGAGCCAGCTCCATGCGGTCGAGGGCGTCCTCGGCCTGGCCGAGCGCCAGGGGGCCCTCCTCGCCCGCGGCGGCCCACGCGCCGCCGAAGCGGCGCCCGGCGGCATCCACCAGCACCGCGAGGCCCTCGAGCAGGTCGAGCGCCGCCTCGACGAAGAGCAGGGGCGGCTTCCGGAGCGAATCGCGCGCGTCGGTGAGGAAGCGCGGCAGCGCCTTGAGCCGCTCCAGCGCCGAGGCGGCCGCCCCCGGGTCGCTCGCCGGCAGCGCCAGCAGGCCGTCGAGGGCGAGACAGGCGTGCTCGATCCAGAGCGACGGGTCCCGGCGGTGGGGCTGCTCCTTCTCGAAGCGGAACAGGAGGACTCGGAGGTGGTCGAGGAGCGCGGTGCGGTCAATCTCGTCGGCGGTCTCCTCGATCTCCAGCTCCTCGACCGCGAAGGAGATGGAGCGGAGCGCCGCGACGTGGGCCCGCACCGCGTCGGGATCGAAGGCGCCCAGCCGGCCGTCGTGGCCGGGCTCCCCGGCGGCGGTCGCCGCGGCCGGATCGAAATGGAACCAGAGATCGAGGAAGGAGCGGCAGAGCTGATCGGTGATGGCCACTAGCCGCTGCCGACGAGCTCGCTGTGATCGCCGAGGGTCACGGTGCCCCGGAAGTCCCTGACCACGACGTAGTTGCCCAGCATGCTCTGCCCGAGCCGTGATCCGTCCAGCCGGCAGTGGCAGCCGACCACGGTGTGGACCAGCTCCGAGTCGCGCACCACGGTGCCCCGCTCGAGCGTCACGTTGGGACCGATCACGGAACGCTCGATGGTGACCCCGTCCTCGATGAGCACCGGGTCGTGGATCGTGACGCCGGGAAACTCCCGGCGGCGGGCGGCGCCTTTGCGGAGCAGGATCTCGTTGGTTTCGAGCAGCGTGTCGAGCTTGCCGCAGTCGTACCAGCCGCCGACCTCGGCGGTGAGGATCTTCCGTCCCCGCTCGATCATCCACTGAAACGCGTCGGTGAGGAAGTATTCCCCCAGGTTCGTGGGCGCGGTGAGGACGTGGTCAATCCCCTCCCAGAGCGCCGCCACGTCGCGGATGTGGTAGAGCCCGATGTTGGCGAGCCGGCTGACCGGCTCCCGCGGCTTCTCCACGATCCGCGTCATGTAGCCCTTCGCGTCGGTCACCACGACGCCGAACCGCTGGTAGTCCTCGACCTCCTTGGCCCAGATGATCCCGTCGGCGTCGGTGTGGGAGATCACCGTCAGATCCGCCTCGAACACCGTATCCACGAAGACGATGAGCACGGGGCCGGTGACGTGCGGCCGCGCCAGGTTCACCGCGCCGGCGGTCCCGTCCTGTACCCGCTGCTCGATGTAGCGGCAGGGAATGCCGTAGCGGCCGGTGGCGTACTCCTCGACCTGCTCCTTGAGATGCCCGGTGATGAAGATGAGCTCGGTGATGTCGAGGCCGGCGAGCGTGTCCATCACCCAGTCGAGGACCGGGCGCCCGGCCACCTTGAGCATCGGCTTGGGGACGAGGTGGGTATGGGGTCGGAGCCGGGTGCCTTTGCCGGCGAGAGGGATGACGACCTGCACGCTCAGCCCCTTCCGTAGCGGTCGGAGAGGCGGACCAGGTCGTCGAGCTCGGGCGTCGAGGCCTCCAGGACGTCGGTGTCCAGCACGGCCTCGATCCGATGGATCATCCCGGCCGGAATATGCATGGACTCGCCTTCCTGCAAACGCCGCTTCTGCGGCTCCGGGCCGGCGCCGAACTCGATGATCGCCTCTCCCCGAAGGACGTGCAGCGTTTCGTCCTTCAGATTGTGGTACTGGCGGCTCAGCGCGTGCCCCGCCCTGACGTGCAGGATCTTCCCCACGTAGCGGTCGGTGCGGGCCCAGATCAGCTCGTGGCCCCAGGGCTTCTCCACCCGGTAGGGTACCTCGGCCATGTCAGTCCTCCGCGATCCTGAGCTCGAACGAGGAGGGGCTGGTGATGCACTCCCGCACGCACACTCCGCAGCCCACGCAGCCTTCCTGGCGGATCACCGGATGCCCGGCCTCGTCGCTGATCAGCGCCCGCTCGCCGATCGGGCAGGCGTCCACGCAAACCCGGCACGCGGTGCCCTGGTAGGTGACGCACCGCTCGGGGAAGAATTCCAGCGCCCCCATACGGTAGCCCTCCCACCCATGGGGCGGTAGGGTGAGCGCGCCGGTGGGACAGGCGTGGACGCACGGCATGTCGGTGCAGGCGACGCAGGGCTGGCTCCGGGGATCGAGATTGGGCGTGCCGGCCGCGAGACCGGCCCCGGTCGGGAGCGGGACGATCGCGTGTACCGGGCAGACCGGCTCGCACGCACCGCAGCGGGTGCACGCGGCGAGGAACGCCACCTCGGGCAGCGCGCCCGGCGGGCGGAAGTATTTCTGCCGGACGATCCGCTCCTCGGTCTTCTCCAGCAGCCGCTCGCCCCACTGGCCGATGCTCTGCCGGAAGAAGTCGCGCCGGTCGCCGCCGCCGCCGAGGAGGTCCCGCAGGTCCACGGACATGGGGGAAAGCTAGCGGAACAGCGGCCAGACCTCCTTCGTGAGCCGCGCAACGATCCCCTCCCGGATCGCCGCGATGTCCGGGTGCGCCCCCGGCCTCTCGTCCGCGGGCGCGGTGTTGGTTGCGGCGACGACCGCGGTACCGCTCCCGGGCTCGAGATAGAAGAAGGCCCGGAAGCCGCGCTGGCTCCCGGTGTGGCCGATGAGCCGGTAGCCGCCGGCGTGCTTGACGAAGAAGCTCAAGGCCACCGAATCGCCCATCGCCTCTTCGTCGCTCGCGGGGAGCACCGGCCGCCACATCTCCTCCAGCGAAGCGCGCTTGAGGACCGGCACCGGTCCGGCGGCCCCGGGGCCCTCGCCCAGCAGGAAGGCGAAGTACTTCGCCATGTCGGTGATCGGCGCGTTGAGTCCGCCGTTGGAGACGGTGATGCCGGTGTCGAAGTCGAGCCCGTTGGCCTTGGCCTTGCCGGCTTCCACCTCGTAGTTATTGGAGCGATCGGTCACCAGGTGGTAGGGCGAGATGTCGAAGTAGCTGTGGGTCATCCCCAACGGCTTCAGGATGTTCTTGTCCACGTACACCTCGAAGTCGTCGCCCGAGAGCTTCTGGATCACCCGGCCCAGGAAGATGATCCCCGGGTTGGAGTAGCCGTACTTCGAGCCGGGCGGGAAGAGGATCTCGGTGTACGGCATCATCGCCACCAGCTGGGCCCACTCGGTCGGCTCGTACGGCGCCCATGGCCTGTTCCCCCGCCACGGCCAGGTCGGGTTGCGGAAGCCGGCGCTGTGGCTCATCAACTGGCGGAGAGTGATCGCCTCCATCGGGCCGTAGGGGTCGTGCACCGCCATGAGCTCGGGGACGTACTTGACGATCGGGTCGTCGAGCGAGAGCCGGCCGCGGTCGCGGAGCTGCATGATCGCGATCCCGGTCATCGTCTTGGTGATGGAGGCCCAGTGATAGATGGTTTTTGCGTCCACCTTGCGGCCGGTCTCCTGGTCGGCCAGCCCGTGAAACTCGCGAGCGAGCACCGAGTCGCCGCGCAGGAACCAGAGGCTCCCGCCCACGACGCCCTCCCGGGTGAGCGTGGCGTGGAAGAATTCGGCCGTGCCGCGCCACGCGGCGGTGAAGCCGGCGGGGGTCTGGGCCGGCGCGGCGGCTGGGGCCCCGAGGAGCAGACTCGACACGATCAGGGGGCGGAAGCGCATGGGCGGGAATCTATCCGGACAGGGTGGCGGGGAGCCGCCGGCCGTGCGCGGAGGGGGCCTTCCGGGCGGCGGCGTGGACGGGCATCCTGGCGCGGGTGTACGACGGGAGTGGGAGGCGCGCCAGCTCCCACGCCGCCCGGGAAGGTACCGCCGGGAGCGCGAGGCGTTCCGCCACGGTCGGCGGGCAGGGGGGCTCCCCGGCTTCCCGGCTTCCCAGCGGGACGACCCGGGCGGTCATGTCGCGGCGCATTCCGGTCATTGAGGAAACTTATTCCGGTCCGAAGGTTCTGCCCGGCCCACCGGGAAGCCCGAAAGTTTCGAGCGCCATTGACAGCCCAGAACCCGCGCTCAAGATTAGCCCTCGCCATTCCGGCACTCCCGGTCAAGCGTCAAAGGAGGTCCCCATGAACGCCCTCAAGCGTGGTCGCGTCGCAGTCGCCGTTTCGCTCCTGGTTCCGGCCGTGGCACTGGCACAAGCCGCTCCGAAGAAGCCGATGGCCGCAAAGCCGGCCGCCCACATCGTTCCGGCGAGCGGGGTTACGTACCAGCCCCTCGAGGTGCCCGGCTTCCCCACGGGCCTCAGGATGGCCGCGATCCACGGAGACCCGAACGCCGCGTCGGGGTCCTATGTCATCCGGCTTGCTTTTCCGGATGGCTACAACTTCCCGGCCCACTGGCACCCGAAGGCGGAGAACCTGACGGTGCTCGAGGGGGAGCTGCTGCTGGGGATGGGGGACAAGGCCGAGGGCGGAACGACCACCGGCTACAAGGTGGGCTCCTTCCTCCGCATCCCGGGGAAGATGGCGCACTTCGGTGGCGTCAGCGGAGCCACGGTGATCCAGCTCCACGGCGAGGCGCCGTTCAAGATCGTGCTGAGCGCGCCGGCGGCGAAGTAGCTCGCACGGCAGGGGTTAGGGGTTAGAGGTTGGGGGTCAGGGATCGGGCGGAGCGTCAGAGCAGGGCCCTGATCCACCCCCCGTCCACCGCCATGGACTGGCCGGTGATGTAGCTGGCCCTCTCCGAGGCGAGAAACGCCGCGAGCGAGGCGAACTCCCGGGGCTCCGCCATCCGGCCCATCGGCACCTGCGCGGCGTAGCGGGCCAGCGCGGCCTCCCGCGTGATCCCCTCCTTCTTCGCGGTCACCTCCGAGAGCTCCACCATCCGCTCGGTCCTGGTAAAGCCGGGGAGCAGGTTGTTCACCGTGACGCCGAACGGCGCCACCTCGGTGGCGAGGGTCCGCGCGAACCCGATCACCGCCGCGCGGATGCTGTTCGAGAGCATCAGGTTGTCCACCGGCTGCTTGGCCGCGATGGAGCAGACGTTGAGGATCCGGCCCCAGCCCCGCTGCTTCATCCCGGGCAGGGTAACTCGGCAGAACTCGATCACGCTGCCGAGCACCAGCGCCGTCGCCTGGTCCCAGGCGTCTCTGGTGAGCGACTCGAACGGGCCGGCCGGCGGGCCGCCGCTGTTGGTGAGGAGCACGTCGATCCGCCCGAATCGGGCGATCCCCTCGCCCACCAGCCGCGCCGCCTCGCCGGGGACGGCGACGTCGGCGGGGAGCGCCAGCACCGGCACCCCGTGCCGGGCGGTGAGCTCCTCGGCCGCGGCGCGGAGCGCCGGCTCGCCCCGCGCGGTGAGCACGAGCGAGGCGCCCTCCGCGGCGAGCTCTTCCGCGACCGCGCGCCCTAACCCGCGGCTCGACGCCGCGAGCAGCGCGACTTTCCCCGTTAGTCCGAGATCCATGGAATTGCCTCGGCTACCGGCCATCAGCTGTCAGCCGATAGCCGATAGCCCCGCGCCTAGCGCCTCAAGTAGTCGTCAGTCTTATTGATCCAGTCCTGGCGCGGCGGCGAGAAGACGTCGACGTCGAGCGTGTCCTCCAGCGCCTCCGCCTTGTGCGGCACGTTGCCCGGAATGTGCAGCACCTCGCCCGCCCGGACCACCAGGGTCCGGGACTCGTCCTCGCCCAGCCAGAAGCGGAGCGCGCCCTCGAGGATGTAGGTGAGCTGCTCGTTTTCGTGCTGGTGGCGCGGCACGATGCATCCCTTCTTGAGATACACCTGCGCCAGCATCATCCGCTCGCCGGTGATGAGCTTCCGGTCCAGCAGGTCCGTGACCCGCTCCCGCGGCAGCTCCTCCCAGCGGTAGTGGGTCGCGCTTTCGGCGGTCATGGCTGCGCCGCCTCCCCCCCGCGAGGCGCCGGCGGAGGAGGAGCGATCGCCGGGAGCTTGCCCGACATCGTCTGGTTGAAGGCGGGGACGGTCTTCTCGGTGAGCTCGGAGAACGCCGCCCTGGCCGCCGCCAGCTGCCGCTCCAGCTCGGCGAGGGTCACGAGCTCGGCGTCGGTCGGCCGGAACTCCGCGCCGCCCGCCACGTCCCCGGCCCCGGTCCCCACCTCGCCGGCGAGCCACACCAGGTTGAGATACACCTTGTACGGCTCCACGAACCACTTGTCGTCGCTGTGGAGCTCGGTGCGCGAGACCAGCCGGAGCTCCACTTCCAGCATCTTCCGGTCGAGCTCGCGGAGCGCGTCGCCCGACCCGTCGCTGCCGGTGCCGGCCGCCTTGAGCTGGTCCTCGACCTGCTTCCGCATCACCTCGATGCGGTTCACGATGTCCGCGGTGGCGTTGAGGTCGTCGCGGATGCGGAGCTGCACCCCGTTGGACGCGGCGATGTCGGCGTCGGTGGTCGCGATCGCCGGGTCGCGGAGCACGCTGACCGGCCGGCTCGCCGTCTTCCCGCCCGCGGTCACCCGCACGGTGTAGGCGCCCGGCAGGACGAGGGGCCCGGCCCGCTGCGGCCCCTGGATGCCCCAGTGATTCACCGGGCGCGTGGTCTTCCCCTTGAAGCGGGGCTCGTCCCAGATCCGCGGGTTATCGGGCGGGGTGGTGCGGAACTCGACCTGCTTCGGCCCGTCGTGGCGCAGGTCCCAGGTCGCCCGGTTGAGCCCGGCCCGGCCCGCCTGGCGCATGGTGCGGATCACCGCGCCCGAGGCGGCGAGCACCTCGACCCTGACGGAATCGGCGGCGGGCGGAGCCGCCTTCAAGGTGAAGTTCAGCTCCACGCTCCCGCCGCGCGCTTCGCGGATCGCCGGCCGCGGGGCGTAGAGGCGGAGGTCCGCGTCGGCCACCACCTCGTCCGATTGCTCGAGCATCGTGATATCGCGGAGGAGGAAGAGACCGCGGCCGTAGGTCGACACCACCACGTCGTGCCAGAGCCTGGGCACCACGATCCAGGTCACCGGCGCCGCCGGCAGCCCGTCGTTGAACCTCACCCACCGCTTCCCGTCGTCGAGCGAATAGAAGAACCCGTGCCCCGTCCCCGCGAAGAGCATCCCCTTGCGGTTCGGGTTCTCGGCCACCGCCATCACGTAGTCGAGCGGATGCGCCGAGGGAAGGTCGCCGGTGATCCGGGTCCAGCTCTTCCCGTAATCGGTGGTCTTGTAGAGGTAGGGCTTCCGGTCGTCCATCATGTGGTAATCCACCGCGACGTACGCCGTCCCCGGATCGAAGTGCGACGGCTCGATCTTCCGGATCGTCCCCCACGCCGGCATGCCGACGGCGGCACTGACGTCCTGCCACCTGCCGCCGCCGTCCCGGGTGAGCCACAGCTTTCCGTCGTTGGTCCCGGCCCAGATCAGCCCCTTCTGGATCTCCGACGGCGCGATGGCGAAGACCACCTCGCCGTAGAACTGGCCGAGATTGTCGCCGATCACCCCGCCCGAAGAGACGATCCGCGAGGAATCGCGGGTGGAGAGGTCCGGGCTGATCACCGTCCAGCTCTGCCCGCCGTTCATGGTTTTGAAGACGACCTGGCAGCCGTAATACACCGTGTTGTGGTCGAAGGGGTCAATGGCGAGCGGCGCGGTCCAGTGGCAGCGGTACTTGATCGCGTCGGGCGGCGAATCGAGGGTGTGCATCCAGGGGCTCACCGAGCGCGCCCGGCCGGTGCGCGCGTCGAAGCGGGTCACCTTGTTTCCGTAGCAGGTGGCCCAGACGATGTTTGGATCGGTGGGATCGGGGATCGTGAAGCCCGATTCGCAGCCGCCCAGCCCGTGGTCCCAGGTGGAGCCGCCTCCCCCGCCGAATCCTCCCCCTCCCCCTCCCCCTCCCCCTCCCCCTTCGCCCCCGGTCGTGTCGGCCGCCGGACGGCCGCGGGTCGAATCCGGCTGGCCGGCTCGGCCGGCGCCGGGAGCGCCTCCGCCCGCCGAGTCGGGCCGCGCGGCCGCGCGCCCGGGCCCTCCCGCGCTGTCCGGCCGGCTCGGTCCGGAGGCGCCGGGCTGCCGCACGCCGGTCGCCCCGCGGCCGAGGGCCTCGGGCGCCGTGCTCGGCCCCCGCATGGTGCCGTTGTCCTGCCGGTTGCTGTAGATCCAGTAAGGGACCTGGTTGTCCACCGCGACGTGGTACATCTGCCCGTTGGGCAGGGTCACGCTGCTGAACGTCCGGCCGTGATTCAGGGTGATCCCGGCGCCGCCGTCGCCGGTGACCGCCCACCGGTTGGGGTTCTTCGGGTCCATCCAGATGTCATGGCAGTCGCCGCAGCCGCCGCCGCCACCACCGCCGCCGGCGCCGGGACTGCCGATCGGGAAGGTGAGCCCGCCGTCCAGCGAGCGGTGGAAGCTGCTGTTGGCGACCAGCACCTCGTTCTCGTTGGCCGGATTCACCTCGATCCGGATGTAGTAACCCGCGCGCCCGATGAGCGAGCGGTCCCAGCTCACCACCCGCCAGGTGCCGCCGCCGTCGTCGGAGCGCCAGAGCGAGCCCTGGTTGGGGGTCTGGATCAGCGCGTATACCCGGGACGAATTGGACGGCGCGATCGCCACGTCGATCTTGCCGACCGGCGACCTGGGCAGCCCCGGGTCGGTCACCTTCTTCCAGGAAGTTCCGCCGTCCCGGGAAACGTAGACCCCGCTCCCCGGGCCGCCGCTCAGCATCGCCCAAGTGTGCATCACCACCTCCCAGGTCCCGGCGAAGAGCACGTTGGGATCGTGGGCGTCCATGGTGAGCCCGGAGCAGCCGGTGTTGGGATCCACGAACAGGACCCGGTCCCAGCGCTGGCCGCCGTCGGTGGTGCGGTAGACCCCGCGCTCCTGCTGGGGCCCGGTGGCCCGGCCCAGCGCGCAGACGAACACGATGTCGGGATTGGCGGGGTGCACGAGGATACGCCCGATCCGGCCGGTCTCGGCCAGGCCCACGTTCTTCCAGGTGGCGCCGGCGTCGGTGGACTTGTAGATCCCGTCGCCCATCACGTCGGCGTCGCGGATCGCCCAGGCTTCGCCGGTCCCCGCCCAGACGATTCGCGGGTTGGACGGCGACACGGCCAGCGCGCCGATCGCCTGGACCGGCATGCTGTCGAAGACCGGCGTTACCGTGGCGCCGCCGTCGCTGGATTTCCAGACCCCGCCGGAGGCCGAGCCGAAGTAGAGGGTGAGCGAATCTCCCGCGATACCGGCGACCGCCGAGATCCGTCCGCCGCTCGCCGGCCCCATGAATCGGTAGCGGGGCGGTTCCGGCGGGCGGTTCTGGCCGGGTCCGCGGGCCTGCGCCAGGAGCGGTGAACGGTTGGCGGTTGTCGGTGTGACGGTAAGGACCATCGCCGCGACGCGGATCAGGACGCCGGATACCCGTGAATACATGGCGCAAACTCCTCCGAGAGACCCGTCAACCGTCAACCGTTCACCGTTCACGCGTTTCCCGTAGACCGTTGACGGTTGACCGTTGACCGCTGTTGCCGTTCCGGTTGACTGTTGACCGTTCACTGTTGATGCTGTTCCCGCTCCCCGCTCACCGCCGTTCGCGCCCCCGTCTCCCCCTTGAGCCAGTACCCGAACCACTGCCGCAATCGGCCCAGCCGATCCACCAGCAGCCACGGCTCCCCGGTGCGGGAGAGATCGTGGTTGGACCGCGGATAGCGCACCAGCTCCACCGGCACTCCCTGCTTCTTGAGCGCCATGTACCAGAGCTCGGCGTTTCCCATCGGGGTCCGGTAGTCCTCCTCCGACTGCACCATCAGGGTCGCCGTCTTCACCCGGTTGACCCGCCGGATCGGCGAGAGGCTGTCGTAGATCGGCTGGCTCTCCCAGGGCTTGCCGTAGAACTCGAACTCGGTGAGCCCCTGTGCGTCCGACGCGCCGTACCAGAAGGTCCACTCGCTGATCATCCGGTCGGTCTGCGCCGCGCGGAAGCGGGTCGTCCTGGTCGTCACCCACGCGGTCATGAAGCCGCCGTAGCTCCCGCCGGTGACCCCCATCCGGGTCGAGTCCACGTCGGGCCGCTTGGCGACGATGTCCACCGCCTTCATCAAGTCCTGATAGTCCTCCGCGCCCCAGCGGCCCCGGGTGGCATAGGTGAACTGCGCGCCGTAGCCGGTGGAGCCCCGCGGATTGGTGAACAGCACCCACATCCCCGCGCCCGCGAGGTTCTGGAACTCGTCGAACCAGTTCTCGCCGTACGCCGAGTGCGGCCCTCCGTGGATGTAGAGCGCGAGCGGGTACTTCTTCCCCGCCACGTAGCCGTACGGCTTCATGAGCCACCCCTCGATCTCCAGGTTGCCCACCGACTTGTAGCTGAACCGCTCGGCGTCGGACCAGGCGATCTCGGTGTTGAGCTTGTCGTTGAAGTGGGTGAGCTGGCGCTCGCCCTGCCCGTCGGCCGAGGCGGTGAAGAGCTCGGTCGGCCTGGTCATGCTGGTCGAGACGTACGCCACGACCTTCCCCTCATGGTCCCAGTCGAAGCCCGCGAGCCGCCGCCGTCCGCCCAGAACCTCCACGGGGAGCGGTTGCTTCGCCGCCGGGTCGAGGAGAAAGAGCGCCGTCCGCCCGCCCACCGCCGCGGCGAACGTGATCCGGCCGTCGGGGAGCCACTCGACGGCGTCGGGCTCATAAGGCCACTCCCCCAGGAGGTTCTGCGGCGTTCCGCCCCCGCCCGCCGCATCCACCACGTAGATGCGCTCCGGCGCGGTGCGGGTGACGTTGGAGAGGAACGCGAGCCGCCGGCTGTCGGGCGACCAGAGCGGCTGGCTCTCGTTGCCGTTGGCGGTGGTGACGCGGCGGGGCGTCGCCCCGCCCGCCGCGGCCGGGATCACGAAGATATCGGTGTCGTTGCGCGGAGCCTCGTCCCGCTTGGCGTCATAGGGGAGCCTTCCGAGCGAGTCGCGCTCGGCGCGCACCACCGAATCGGGGCGGAGCCGCGCATCGGCGGTGAAGGCGATCCACTGCCCGTCCGGCGAAGCCGCGACGCCCCGGTGCGAATACGCCGTTGTGGTGAGCTGCTTTTTCGGCCCCCCGTCGAGCGGCCGCATCCATATCTGAGCCGGCCGCTCCACCCGCGCTTCCCGGGGAGCAGGAATGAAGCCGATGCCGTTGCCCTTGTACTGCATCTCGGTGAGGTGGCGCCCGTCGAACCGCGCGGGGTCCACCGGCCAGGTGATCGCGCCGAACGGCGGGCGGGCCATCGGCTGCATCTTGTCGTAGGCGTCCTTCTTCGTCGTGTCGCGCGCCGCGGCCGTATCGGACTCCGCCCACACCACGAACCTGCCGTCGCGCGGCGTGGAGCCGGCCGGGATGCTGTCCACCTCGAACGCCTCGCCGCCCGGACGGTCCATCCGGAGGGCCCAGGTGCGGCCCTTGCCCCCCGGCCGCTGCGAGGCGAAGAGCAGCAGCTTCCCGTCCGGCGACCAGCGCGGATTGGAGCTCTCCACCCCGGGGGAGGTGAGCCGCATCGCGTCGCCGCCCGCGGTGGGGACCAGCCAGACTTCGGAATGGCGCTTGTTCTCCGCCGCGCGGACCGTGGTCACCGTGAACGCCACCTGCTTCCCGTCCGGCGAGACCGCCGGAGTGCTCAGCGTGGTGACGAGGTACCAGTCCGCCGGGGTGAAGGCGCGGGCCTGGGCTGAAAGCGGTGAACGGTTGGCGGTTGTCGGTATGGCGGTGACTGCGATGGCGAGGACGCGCACCACGAAAACCACGAGCCTCGAGTGCATGAACAAGTCTCCTGGAGAATCCCCCATCAATGTTGCACGCTTCACACCTTCAATCTGTTCAATCTGTGCAATCTGTGGGCTGCTTGTTCTGTGGGCACGGAGCCGGTCAGATCGCCGGACCGAAGCTCACCACCCACCGGAACCTCACTTGACCCTCCGGCGCGTTCACCGCGAGCCGGCTCCGGCTCACGTAGAAGGGCAGATCGAACCGGGTAACGAACGGCGTCTGCCCGATCCGGTGGCCGATCCGGAGGCCGATGCCGGCGTCCGCCACCAGCGCGGTCGCTTCCCCCGTTTCGAGAATATCCCCGTCGCCGAGCGCCGCGTCGCCGAAGGCCGCGACCCGCACCTCGTGGAAGAGCAGCGTCTTTCCCGCCCGCGCCGCCGCCGCCGAGTCTCCCCGGACGAGTACGGCGCGATCCAGCTCGGCGTTGACCGCCAGGAGACGGGTCGCCGACGCGCCCACCGCGAGCCCGCGCACCCCGCCGCCGCCCGGCATCCGGTAGTGTACATCGGACCCCGCGAGGAGCGCTCCCCGGGAGCGCAGGAACGGGTTCGCAAGCTGCTGGTACGGGTCGGCCCCCGCCAGGAAAAGCTGCCGCTGCTTGAGCGGCGGGTCGCCCGACTCGACCCAGCCGCCGAAGAGCCGGAGCGCGAGCCCGGTTGGTCCCGAGCCCCGCGCTCCCCGAGCTCCGGTCACCCCGCCAAAGGTCCGCCGGACCGTCGCCTCCGCGATGCCGCGGAAGTACGGCTGGGCGTCGTACCGGTCCCCGGTGGTGAGTCCTGCGCCCAGGTTCCGGTACTGGACCCCACCCCCGAGGCCGAGCCGGCCGGCCACGGTCCAGGCGCCGCGCCGTTCCGCCGAGCGGACCCACCAGCTTGCTTCCACCGTGCCGCCCGCGTCCCACAGCGCCGGATCGAGGAAATCGGTGTCGTTGGTGGCGAGCCAGCGGAGGCTGCCGCCGAAATGGGTCTCCGGCCCGAAGCCCTGATGTCCGAGCTTCTCCCGCTCCACGCTCGCCGCGAGCCCGCTCCGGCCCTCGACCCGGTACCCCTCGAAGGTCTGCGTGGTGCGCGGCAGGTAAAGCCGGACCGGGTTTCGGAGCCTGGCGTAGATCCCCACGGCGAAGTGGTCCTCCGAGCTCTCCGGCTGCCGGGTGTCCACGCTCACCGACAGAACGCTTTGCTCGAACCGGCCGAGGTAGTCGCTGCGCATCCGGCCGCCCACGCTGACCCCGCCGGCGTCGTTGTACCAGAGCGTCGGGATGAGCCCGACCGTAAGCCGGTCGCGGGCGACGCGATCGGAGAACAGCCGGTCGAGATACAGCTCCCGGCGGGGCTCGACCCGGAAGCCGAGCAGTCCGCGCCGCTTCCGGTTGTTGAGCGTGTTCCAGTCGTGGGAGCGGACCGCCGGGTCGATCTCGATTTCCCGGGGCTTCTCCCGGGTGACCAGCTCGACCCACTCCCGCTCCGCGGCGCCGTCGGCGCGGACCACCGCGGAGTCGGTTCTGCTCCGCGCCACCACCTCCACCGGGAATATACCGGGCGCCTTTCTCACAACCTCCACCCTCGTGAGCCACTCACGTTCCGTCTTTCCGTCGTTCCGTCGTTCCGCCCTCCCGTTGCCTGTTGACCGTTGACCGTTGACGCTTTTCACCCTCCCCACCGCGTAATCATACAGCTCCGTCCCATGCAACCACTGCCCGAAGAACGTCGAAAGGTCCCGCTTCGACACTTCCTCGGCGACCGATCGGAACGCCGCCTCGTCCACGTGCTTGAGCTTCCAGCGGTCGTAGTAGGTCCGCAGGATGAGCCGCATCACCGAGTCGCCCACCATGGCGCGAAGCTGGTGGTAGAACAGCTCGCCGCGATTGTAGATCATTTCGTTGTAGGTGCCGAAATCGCGGTAGCGCTCGCTCACCAGGCTGGTCGGCTCGGAGCGGCCGTCGAGGTCGGAGAGCAGGATCTCCCGCTCGAGCGCCGGGTACGCGCTCTCCGCACTCCGGCCGCGGCGGCCCGCTCCCCTCGTTTCCCCGCCCCCGCCCCCCCCGCTCCCGGGCTGGCCCGCGGCGAAGAGCTCCTCGAACCAGGTGGTCTGGAAGCTGGTGAACCCCTCGTCGAGGAATCCTTCCTTCCACTCGTTGTTGGCGAGGACCCCCATCAGGTAGTTGTGCCCCACCTCGTGCAGGATGAGGCCGAGCCCCGCCGAGCCGTCGTGCACCATCATCGGATACTCGGTGCCGCCCCCCTCGATCCGGTGCACGTTGGTGAGCTGGGGCCAGGGAAAGGGACCGAAGAGCTGGCCGAGCCAGCCGAGCGCGATCGCCGTGTTCCGCACCGCGATGCCTCCGCCCCAGCTCTGCTCGTCGCCCGGCTGGTAGAGCACGTGGACCGCGACCCCGCCGATGCGGCCGCCCTCGTAGCGGTAGTCGGGGCTCATGGAGAGGGCGAAGTGGTGCACGTCGCGCGCGTACCAGACGAGGAACTTCCGCCCGGGTGATGCCCCGGGCGGCGCCCCGCCGCTTTCCCCGCACCCCATCCGCGCCGCCACCGCCTCTCCCGGCGCGCCGTAAAAGCCCCGCCGGTAGTCCACCGGACGGCCGCGATCCTGATTCGCGCGCTCCCAACCCGGATCCCCGCAGAGCGGCACACCGGTGGCCCCGACGACCTGATCCTCGGGCAGGTCGAGCACCACGACGAAGTCCCCGAAGTCGCCGTAGAACTCCCCCGCCGGATAAAGCGGGTGCTCCTCCCAGCCGAACTTGTCATACGCCACGACCCGGGGGTACCACTGCGCGAAGTCGTAGTGCCGCCCCCTCCGGCCCTGTCGGCGCGGCACGGTCGAGGGGCGCGCCTCCCAGTTCATCTCGATCCCGAACGTGTCGCCCGGCGCGGCGGGAGCCGGCAACGCGAACCGCACCACGGTGCTGTCGGGCGCGAAGGGATACACCGCTTCGGCCCGCGCTCCCATGATCTCGACGTCGCGGATCCGGTTGAAGCCGTAGTCGGGATCGCGGAGATCGTTGAAGCGGCGGCGATGCTCCGCGCTGTCGGCGTCGGCCCAGCGAGAGCCGGGGCGGAAGGCGTTCAGGTAGAGATGGAACGAGACGGTGCTGAGGGTATCGGGCGAGTTGTTGTGGTAGAAGACGTGCGCGGTGCCGCCCAGGACCCCCGACGACTCGTCGAGCCGCGCCGCGATGGTGTACTCCAGCCGCTGCTGCCAGTAGGGTGCCTCGCCCCCCCGGAC
>DASYRI010000022.1:0-8807 GCA_036004545.1 Gemmatimonadales bacterium | reverse complement strand
CGTGCTGATGCCGCTGGTGGCGGTTTACCTGGTAATCCTGACCGCCTACCTCGGCAAGGTGATCGTAACCCGCACCTGGCCGAGAGGCTGGATCGGGTATCTCGTCTCGTGCGTGTCCCTCGCCGGAGTGCTCGCGCTGCTCCTGGTCCACCCGATCCGGGAGCGGGCCGACAGCCGCTGGGTGAACTGGTACGGCCGCTGGTGGTTCGTCGCGATCCTCCCGTCGCTGGTCATGCTCCTCATGGCGGTCGGGAAGCGGCTGGGCCAGTACGGCGTCACCGAGCCGAGGTATTTCCTGCTGGTCCTGGCGCTCTGGATGCTGGGGCTCTCGCTTTACTACGGGGTCACCGCGTCCCGCAACATCAAGCTCATCCCGATGTCGCTCGCGGCGGTGGCGGCGCTGACCTCGGCCGCGCCGTGGGGCGCGTACGCAGTCTCGAGGCGAAGCCAGGTGGGGCGGCTCGACCGGATCCTCGCGGCCAATCACCTTGGGCGCGCGGGAGACGCCGGGCGCGCGGCGGCGGGCGCGGTCTCGTTCGAGGACCGCAGAGAGCTGAGCGCGATCCTCCGCTACCTGAGCACCACGCGCGGGGTCGCGGCGGTGGCCGCGGTGATGGGGGTCCCCAGGGACACTGTGAACATCTGGGTCAAGGACAGCACCCAGTGGGGAGGGGGAATCCTCGGGGACCGGCTCGCCGGCCTCGCGATGAAGCACCTGGGGCTTGCCTACGTGGACCGGTGGCAACAGGAAGCGACAGAGCCGGGATTCTGGGGCAACCTGATTGAGCCCCGGACGCTCGACGTCAGCGGGTTCCAGGTGGCGCGGATCTTCTCGTATCCGGGCCCGTTCGGGTGGATCGGCACCGGGAGCGATTCCCTCCAGGTGATCCCGGAAGATTCGTCCGGTGCCTACCTGGTCAAGCATGCCGGCGCGATGCTCATGAAGCTCGACCTCCGCGGCGTGGTGCGCGCCGCCCTGCCGGCCGATTCGCTCGAGTCCGCGAGTAACCTGCTCAAGCGGGCGATCGTGGTGGAGGGCTCGGCGGAGGGGTACCGGGTGCGGCTGGTCTTCGAGTCGGTGCGGGGGACGATCCGGCCGGACGGGCTCGAGCTTCTGGGTGGGTCGGGTTACGTGCTGGCGGCGGGGTTCGCGGGTATCGGGGGGAAGGGGTTGTCGCGCGCGGACTCGGCGGTGCGGAAATGAGGCGCGGGGGTTCGGCGCTGCTCTCCCTCCTGTTCGCCGGCTGCGGCGGCGCCAGGGCCACCACCTTGTCGCGCGCCGTGACCGATACCCTCCCCGGCGGCATCGTGCGGGTCATGAGCGCCGGGCCCACGGCGTGGACCGATTCCACCGGCGCGCGGCTGGTGGAGGAGGGCCGCTTCCAGGGCCAGGACGGGACGCCCGCCGAGCTGGGCGATCCGATGAGCGTCGCGGTGGACGACGCCGGCCGGATCTACGTCGCGGACCGGAAGCCGGCCTCGATCAAGGTCTTCGCGCCGGACGGGAAGCTGGTGCGGGTCATCGGGCGCGAGGGCGAGGGCCCGGGGGAGTTCCGGGTCGGATTCATCTCGATTCGGGGCGCCCACCTCGTGCTCCACGACCCGATGCTCGCCCGCACTTCGGTGTGGGACACCTCGGGGACGTTCCTGCGGAGCTGGCATTCCTCCTGCTGCTACTGGACCGACATCCAGCTTGACCGGCAGAATCGCATCTACGTCCCGAGCATGTCGCAGCGCAAGCCGGGCGATGCGCCGCGCGGAACGCCCTTCGTACGCTGGACGCTCGAGGGGGTTGCCGTGGATACCCTCTGGGTGCCGAGGCGGGCGGAACAGAAGTCCTGGACCGTGTCCCGGAAGCAGGGCAGCAAGGTCCAGTCCATGATGTCCACCGGGATCCCGTTCCTGCCCGAGCTCACCTACACGCTCCATCCCGACGGCGGGTTGGTCTACGGCTGGAACGGGGCGTACGAGCTGGTGCGGAGCACGACCGGTCACGATTCTGCGCGGGTATTCGGGCGAACCTGGGCGCCGGATCCGGTGAGCGACGAGCGGCGGAAGGGCGAAGTCGAGGCGATGGTCAAGCAGTCGGCGGATAATTACGGCGAGGACGCGGTGCGCGCGGCCTTCCAGCTCGCCGACGTGCCGAAGACCCTGCCGGCCTACATGAATCTCCACGTGGACGAGAGCGGCCGGGTCTGGGTGCGGCGCTATCCGGTTGCGGATTCGACCCGCACCTCCTACGACGTGTTCGACTCGACCGGGGCGTATCTCGGGCCGGTGTCAGCGTGGTTGACCGTATTCAGGTGGGGGCGGCAGGCGTGGACCCGGGACGGGTTTGTGACGGTGGGTGAAGACGAGGAAGGGCGGCCGACGCTGGTACGGATGCGGCTGGAGGTGATCAATCGTTAGCTTGACCTTCCTCGTCCTCAGTACCATCGAGGAAGGCTGGATCGAGCCGCGCGTGCCCCCGCCGGCGCCCAGTTCGGCCACCCCCCTGCGTCCCTCCCCCGCCCCCGCGCATCTCTAACACGTCGGCCGGGGCGCGCCACCTGCTCGTCCCCAGCCCCGGTTCGGCTCGGCGGTATCTTCCGGGCATCGCTCGACCCCGACGCGAGGTCTCCGTGCGACGCTCGATCCTGGTCCTGGTCTCCTCCGCACTCGGCGTCGCCTTCCCCCGGGTACCGGCGCCCGCCCAGCAGCGCACCGTCACCCTCTCCGAGGCGCTCGACCTTGCCCAGCGGAACGCTCCCCGCGTCGTGCAGGCCTCGGGCAACGCCGGCGCCGCGGGCTGGGGGGTGCGCGCCGCGTGGGGCGAATACCTCCCCCGGCTCACCGGCTCCTCGAATTACGGGACCAGCTTCTCCGCCGGCCCCTCGCGCACCGATCCGATCACCGGCGAGGTGCTGAGCGGAAACGTCTCCAGCAGCTCGCTCGCCCTGGGCGCCGGCGCCTCGCTCGACCTCTTCACCGGCTTCCGCCGGGGCGCCGATCTCCGCGCCGCGCGCGCCGGCGTCCGCTACGCCGACGCGTCCCTCGCGTTCGAGAAATCCCAGTCCGCGCTCAACACGACCAGTCAATTCCTGCTGGCGCTCCAAGGCGCCGACCTGGTGCGGGTGCGCCAGGACGCAATCCGCCGCGCCGAGGAAAAGCTCGCCATCGCCAACGCCAAGCTCGCCACCCGGGCGGCGACAATCGCCGACTCGCTCCAGGCGGTGGTGGACCTGGCCCGGGCCCGCACCCAGCTCCTGACGGAGCAGCGCAATCTCGTCGAGGCCGAGGCCGGGCTCGCCCGGCTGGTGGGGCTCGACGGCCGGGTCTCGGCGGCCTCCGACTCGGTGCTCTTCCGCACCGTGGCGATCGCCGACACCGCGGCGCTC
This sequence comes from Gemmatimonadales bacterium, assembly GCA_036004545.1. Classification (GTDB taxonomy): domain Bacteria; phylum Gemmatimonadota; class Gemmatimonadetes; order Gemmatimonadales; family GWC2-71-9; genus JABFSM01. The sequence goes on along the minus strand of DASYRI010000022.1, from coordinate 5,430 downwards.
CTGGCCGAGGCGATGGACCGCTCCCCCGCGGTGGTGCAGGCCGAGTCGCAGGCGCAATCGGCGAGCGCATCGCTCGCGATGGTCCGTGCCTCCTACTTTCCCGGCCTGGTCCTCGCGGGAAACACCTCGTTCAACGGCAGCAGCGGCAACGACTACCAGCTCTTCAACAACCGGAGCCTGAGCCTGAGCCTCCAATGGCAGCTCTTCAACGGCTTCGGCCGGGAGCGCGACGTTTCCCAGCGGCGGGCCTCGCTCGACTTCGCCGTCGCCACCGCGGCGGACGCGCGCCGCGATGTCGGCGCCAGGCTCACCACCCAGGTCGCCGCGCTCAAGAGCGCCGAGCAGCGCATGGCGCTCACCGCGCAGAGCCTCGAGGCCGCGCGGGCAAACGTCCGGGTCCAGACCGAGCGCTACCGGCTGGGCTCGATCGGCATCGTGGAGCTCAACGCCGCGCAGGACGCGCTGAGCGCGGCCGAAACGGACGCCGTGAACGCGCGGTTCGATTACCTGCGGGCGCGGGCCCAGATCGAAGCCCTCCTCGGGAGGTCGCTGTGACGCGCGGACGCAAAGGCGCGACGGGGGCGCAATGACGCAAAGACGCAGAGACGCAAGGTGGGAGCGTCGCGCGCGTCGGGGGTTCCTCCTGGTCTTGCTCGGCGTCGCGGCCGGCTGCAAGGCCAAAGCCGCCGATCCCGCCAAGCCCGACGGCGGCGACAGCGCCCAGGCCCAGGGCTCCACCGTCACCCTCCCCGTCGTGGGCGAGGCGGTGCGCAAGGGTGACCTCATCCTCTCCGTCGTCACCACCGGCCAGGTCCGCTCCGAGGCGGTGAGCGTGCTCAAGAGCGAAACCCAGGGCACCATCGCCTCCGTGTTAGCCCGCCCGGGCGACCGGGTCAGGAAGGGCCAGGCGCTCCTCCAGGTGGACCCCCGCCCGCTCGACCTCGCCGTGCGCGACGCGGAGGCCCAGCTCGACCAGGCTCGGCTCCGGCTGCTCGATAATACCGTTCCGGATTCGATCGTGACCGGCAAGGCGATCACCGGCGAGCGGCTCAAGAACGCCGAGATCCGCTCCGGGCTCGACGCGGCGAAGGTGGCGCTCGAGAAGGCCAGGCTCGAGCGGGAGAAGGCCACCGTGACGGCGCCGTTCGACGGTGTGATGGACGAAGTGAAGGTCTCCGCCGGCGAGCGGCTCGGCACCGGGCAGGAGATCGGCAGGATCGTGGACCTGGACCACCTGCGGATCGAGGCCGCGGTGCTGGAGCACGACCTCCCGCTCATCCGGGTCGGCGGGCAGGCGGTGGTGACCACCGCCGCGGCGCCCGACCACCCGGTCCTCGGCACGATCGCCGCGGTGCTGCCGCTGGTGGACAGCGCCACCCGCGCGGGCCGCGCGGTGATCCGCGCCGGCGGCGGCGGCGTGCTCCGGCCCGGGATGTACGCCGACGTGCGGCTGGAGGCGACCCGGCTCCCCAACCGCATCATCGTTCCGGCGAGCGCGGTGATCGAGCGCGACGGGCGGCCGCTGGTCTTCGTCGTAAGGGAAGGCCGAGCCCAGTGGGTGTACATCAACCCGGGCCGCAGCAACGGCGCCGAGACCGAGGTCCTGCCGGACAGCTCCACCGGCCAGATCCCGCTCAATCCGGGGGACATGGTGCTGGTCGAGGGGCACCTGACGCTCACGCATGATGCGCCGGTGCGGGTGGTGATCAAAGCCGAGCGGGGGAAGCGACCGTGACCACGGCCGGCGAGGCGCGACGCGCCGGGCTCCCGAAGCGCGCGCCGAACTCGGTTACGGCGCGACGGGCCGGGCTCCCGAAGCGCGCGTTGGACCTTCCGCCCATGAGACGCATGCCGAACCCGCCGAGTCCGCAGCGCGCGGAGGGAGCCCGGCCCGAGCGCCGAGCAAAACGTGTCATTAGCTAGCGCCGCCCTCCGGCGCCCGGTCACCACCGTCGCCGCGACGCTCGCCTTCGTCCTGGTGGGCGCGGTGTCGCTCGGCCAGCTCCCGGTCTCCCTCCTTCCCGGCGTCTCGCTTCCCGTCCTCACCATCCGCACCGCCTACCCCGGCGCCGCGGCCACCGAGGTCTCCCGCTTCATCGCCGAGCCGGTCGAGGAGGCGGTGGCGGCCACGCCCGGGCTGGTGGACCTCCGCTCGGTGAGCCGGAACGGCGAGGCGGTGACGACGCTGCATTTCTCCTGGGGCACCCGGATGGCGGAGACGGTGCTTCAGGTGCGGGAGCGGCTCGACAACGCGCGCGGCAATCTCCCCGACCGGGCCGACCGGCCCACGCTGCTCACCAGCGACCCGGGCGAGCGGCCCATCGCCGTGTTAGGGCTCACCGGCTCGGCGGACCTGCGCGGCATCGCCCGCACCGCGACCGACATCCACGCCCGCCGGCTGGAGCAGCTGGCGGGGGTGGCGAGCGTCGCGGTGGTGGGCGACCCCAGGGACGAGATCCGGGTGGACGTGGACCCCGGCAAGGCCCGCGCGCTCGGCATCACGCCGGACGACATCGCGCGCGCGGTCAAGGACGCCAACGCCGGCGCGCCCGGCGGCACGGTGCGCCGGGGCCAGTTCCGCTTCGCGCTCCGGGCCCTCACCGAGTTCCGCGACGTGGCCGAGGTGGCGCGGACGCCGGTCGGGCCGGCGCGGGCCGGCATCACGCTCGCCGACGTCGGTACCGTGGCGCTGGGCGCCGCCGATCCCAAGACCATGACCCGGCTGGACGGCGCGCCCGCCGTGGGGCTCGTCGTATATAAAGACGCCGGCGCCAATACCGTCGCCGTCACCCGGCAGATCTACCGGACGATCGAGACGCTGGGGAAGGAGTTCCCGGACATCCGGATCCGGGTGGTGGCCGCGCAGGCGGAGTTCGTCACCGACGCGCTCGGCAACCTCTGGCAGGAGATCGTGGTCGGCGGGCTCCTCTCGCTGCTGGTGATCGTGCTCTTCCTCAGGGACTGGCGCGGCTCGCTTGCCATCGCGCTGATCATTCCGCTCTCGGTGCTCACCGCCCTCACCCTGCTCCAGCTGCTCCACGTCACCATCAACATCCTCTCGCTGGGCGGGCTCGCGCTGGGGGTGGGCCTCCTGGTGGACAACGCGATCGTGGTGGCGGAGGCCACCGGCCGCTACAAGGAAGCGGGGCTCCCCGACGTGGACGCCGCCCGGCGGGCCACCGAGGAGGTGACCGCGCCGCTGGTGGCTGGGACGCTCACCAGCGTGCTGGTCTTCGGTCCGATCGTGTTCGTGCAGGGCCTAGCGGCGGCGCTGTTCCGGGATCTCTCGCTCAGCGTGGTGGTCACACTGAGCACCTCGCTGGTGCTGGCGCTGACGCTCATGCCGGTGATGATGGTGCGATGGCGGAAGCGTCAACAGTCAACAGTCGACAGTCAACCGGAACGGCCGCAGGAGAAGGGTTCTCAGCCTGTGGGGCAGTTCCCGTTGACTGTTGACGGTTCACTGTTGACGCAGTTGGGACATAGAGCCGCCGAGCGGTACGAGGCCGGCATGGCCTGGTCCCTCCGCCACCATCGCCTGGTCTTCACCGGCTCGCTCGCGCTCGCCGCGGTCACCGTGCTGGTGGCGCTCCGGCTCCCGCGGGAAATCCTGCCCCAGGTGGACGAGGGCATCGCCGTGGCGCAGCTCAGCCTCCCCCAGGGCACCGCGATCGAGGAGACCGAGCGCCAGGCCGGCCGGCTGGAGGCCGCGGCCCGCGGGCTCGGCTCGAGCGGGATCTACGCCCGGGTGGGCGTCGCCACCGACGAGGAGGTGCTGGCCGGCGCCGATCCCGGCACCAGCGCCACCGCCCAGCTCATCATCCCGGTTCCCGGCGGGCAGAACGCGGCGGGATTCGCCGACCGGCTCCGCCGCGCGGTGCCGGATCTCGCCGGCGGCGCGCTGGCGATCGATCTGGCCGGCCAGTCCGAGTTCGGGAGCCTGATCGGTCGCGAGGGGCGGCTGGTGCGGGTGGAAGTCTCCGCGCCGAAGCTCGACGAGGCCGACCGCTGGGCCGACTCGGTGCGACTCCGCCTCGCCCCCCTCCGCACCCTGGCCGACGTGCGCGACGCGTACAGCGGCACCCAGCCCACGGTCGAGGTGTCGCTCGAGCGGCAGCGGATCGCCCAGTACGGGCTCTCGGTGGACGCGGTCGCCAACGCGCTGGCCGGCGGGTTAGGCGGCGTCGCCTCGGGTGAGTTCCGCGAGACCGACCGCCGCACCCCGATCACGGTGCGCTTCGCCGGCAACGCCAACGAGGACCTCGCCACGGCGCTCGCCACCCAGGTGCGCGGCATCCCGGTGGGCCAGCTGGTGGCGGTGCGGGAGATGCGCGCCCCGGTCGAGGTGGTGCGGCTCAACCAGCGGCCGGTGAGCGTGGTCGAGGCGGTGGTGGAGCGCGGCGGCACCGACCGGGCCGCCCGCGACGTCGCTGCGGCCCTCGGACGGCTCGCCGCCCCGCCCGGGGTCGGCTGGCAGGTGGCCGGCGCCGACGCCGAGCAGCGGCGCACCACCCGGCAGCTCTCGCTGGTCGCAATCCTCTCGGCCGCGCTCATGTACCTGGTGCTCGCCGGGGAGTTCGCGTCGTTCACCGTCCCGCTCCTGGTGATGCTCACCGTGCCGCTCGCCGCGGCCGGAGGGCTCATCTTCCTCTGGATGACGGGACAGAGCCTCAACGCCGTGTCGCTCATCGGGATCGTGGTGATGATCGGCATGGCGGACAACGAGGCCGTGGTCAAGCTCGACGCGATCCGCCGCTTCCGCGAGCTGGGCCATTCGATCGAGGAATCGGTCCTCCTGGGCGGGCGCCAGCGGCTCCGCGCCATCGCGATGACCTCGATCACGACGGTGACCGGCGTCCTCCCGCTGGTGTTCGGCTGGGGCAGCGGAGGCAAGCTCTACCAGCCGCTCGCCGCCGGCGTGATCGGCGGGAGCGTGAGCGCGTTGCTGGTGACGTTCTTTCTCCTGCCGACGGCGTATGCGTGGATGGAGCGAAGACGGCGGAGCCGGTGACATGATCCGCTGGGCCGCCACCCGCCCCGCCGTCATCTGGGCCTTCGGCATGGCCCTCATGCTCGCGGGGGCCGTCGCGTTCACCAAGCTCCCCCTCGCCACCCGGACCAGCGTGGAGCTCCCACGGCTTTCCGTCACCGCCTCGTGGCCCGCCGCCTCGGCGGAGCTGCTGGAGACCTACGTCACCTCGCCCATCGAGGCTGCGATCCAGGGCGTGCGCGGGGTGCGCAAGACCAGCAGCGAATCGGGCGACGGCGGCCGAGGGGGCGGTGGGCGGGGCGGAGTGGCCAACAGCCGGATCACCGTCGAGCTCGAGCCCGGCGTGGATGTCCAGCTCACCCGGCTCGCGATCCACGAGCGGCTCGAGCTGCTCCGGAACGACTTTCCGCTCGGCGTCACCCCTCCAGAGGTCAGCAATT
>DASYRI010000021.1:0-2391 GCA_036004545.1 Gemmatimonadales bacterium | reverse complement strand
CCGCTTCTCCGGGCTGCTGCTGCGCGTGCTCCGCCAGGCCGGCGTGGACCTGATCACCCGCATCTCGGGTCTGCTGCTGACCGCGATCGCGGTCGAGCTGATCGTCGACGCCGTCCGCGAGTTCGTCCGCCTCGGGGTCTAAGCGGCCTGCCAGAGGTCTTGCCGGTAACCCGGTGAGTCCTTCCTGGTCACCGCTCTGAGTTACGTGCATGACTTCTGAGCTGCTGCTTAGCCGTCAGGGCCCGAGGCCTGACCGGCCTCGGCCAGATCGTGGAGTCGGACCGGGCCGCGGTCGACACCGCCGGAGGGGAATGCGCGTGGTCCGGATACGACAGTTGCCTTGGGTGAGGCACGCCAGACAGCCGTGCGCGAGAGTTCCTCACCCAGCTCGAGCCGGTCCTGCCCGGCATCACCGTGAAGTACAACGGGCTCGCGACCATCGATTACTGGACCGGCTACCAGTGGACACGCGGGTCCTACTCCTATTGGAAGGGAGGTCATCAAGGCCCTCTCAGCCAAAGGGTGATCACGAGCACCGCACCGCCTGTCACCGAGCCAGGAGTGCGGCCTGGCGCCCCGCCGCCGTTTGGGGTTGATGGTTCTCCGCATCAGTCAGACGCAGAGCAGGGTTCCGAGGTCCACCGCGAGGCGTAGGACGGGCGGTCGGCGTCGAAGCGGAAGCCGACGCCGACTCCAGGGGCGCCTGGGGTCATGGTGAGGGAGATGAGGCGCACGGAGTCCCGGCGGGGTCGGCATGTCGCGGCTCCCTCCTCTGGCACCGATGTGACTGGGCGGAAGGCTATCGGGCGGCCATCGGGCGGCGGCGCCTCCGCGATGGGCGGAAGGATATCCGCGGGCTACCGGCTGGCGGGCGCGAGTAGACTCCGTGGCCGCCAGGTTGGATCGATGAGATGGGGATTCACCGCATGAGCGATGCCTCGACGTCAGACTTGCCGGCCGCCAGGTTCATCAATCCGGAGACGATGCACCGTCCGACGGGCTACAGCCACGTTGCGGAGGTGACGGCGGGCCGGCCGGTGTATATCGCGGGGCAGATCGCGCTGGACGTGACGGGCGCACTGGTCGGGCCGGGCGACATCCGGGCGCAGGCGCGGCAGGTGTTCGAGAACCTGCGGTCCGCTCTGGAGGCGGTGGGAGCGGGGTTCGATCAGGTGGTCAAGCTCAATTACTACCTGGTGGACGCGTCGCAGTTGCCGGTGGTTCGCGAGGTCCGGGACGAGTACGTGAACCCGCAGCGCCTGCCCGCGAGCACGGCGGTGGAGATCCGGCGGCTGTTCCGCGAGGACCTCCTGATCGAGGTCGAGGCGGTGGCGGTGATCGCCTAGGCTTCGACGCGCCGCTGACGGGCGACGAGCGAGGCCGGAGAGGTTCCTGGGAACCGGGTCGGGGCCGCCGATCAGCAGGAGCCGTCCACGGGTGCGCTGGGTCAGTCGCTTGACCGGGTCGAAGAAACGAGCCAGCGGCATTGACGCGGGTATCCTGGCGGTCTCGGCGGGAGGGAGGCTGATGCCGCATCCGAGGATGTACAGCGAGGACGATCCCTTCCTCGCGGAGCTCCGCGAGGTCTGCCTCAAGCTACCGGAGTCGATCGAGGTGGAGGCGTGGGGTCGGCCGACCTTCCGCGCTGGCAAGAAGCTGTTCGCGGTGTTCTCGGGTGGGGATGAGCATCCGCTCGGCGTGATCTTCAAGCCGGAGCTGGCGGAGCGGCCGGCGCTGGTGGAGGACCCCCGCTTCTACGTGCCGCCGTATTTCGGGCCGAGCGGCTGGCTGGCGCTCGATTTCACGGCGGCGCCGGTCGACTGGGAAGAGGTCACGGAGCTGATGGAGAGCTCCTACCGCCAGGTGGCCCTGCAGCGCATGCTGAAGGCCCTCGACCAGCGCGCCTGAGCAGCTCCTCGCGCAGCGCCACGTGGCGGTGCGACCCGTACCACTTGCTCACCCGCTGCAGCGCGACGCGGCTCTCCATCGCCCGCATGCTCGCCTGGCCCGGGCACAATCCAGTCGGCGGGTGGCGCCGCTCAGCGCGCGGCGAGGCGCTCGACGATCGGGCCGGCCGTCTCCATGGTGGCGTTGGAGACGACGTAGTACGAGAGGCCGAGCCGCTCGCGCCGCGCCAGCAGCTGGTCGACGATCCGCTCGACGGGACCCGCAAGGACCGACGGCATGTCGAGCACGGGCTCCGCGGCGGCGGCGCCCCAGCCCCGCTCGACCGCCAGCCGCTCCGCCTCCTGGCGAGCGTCCTCGCCGATGGCCACCGAGCAGATCATGCCGAGCTCCAGCTCGTCGAACCGCTCACCGGCCGCCTCGCGGACCCACTCGATCTTGCGGGCGACCGTTGCCGCCGAGCGCTCGGACAGGTCCTCGGAGATG
>DASYRI010000020.1:0-13702 GCA_036004545.1 Gemmatimonadales bacterium | reverse complement strand
CCGGGTTGAGCGCGAAGTCGAGCGTGGTGGTCTGGCCGGCGGTGACCGTCACGGGCTTGCGCTCGGCGGCGTACCCCACCGAGATCACCCGGATGTCGTAATTGCCGGGAGCCAGATCCGCGATGGTATAGCGGCCGTCGAACCGCACCGCGACCACTTTGCCCGTTTGGGTGACTTGCAGGCGGGCGGCCTGAAGGGGTTGGCCGGTGGACCGGTCGGTGACCTGCCCCGAGACGGACCCGGATTGGGCGGCGAGCGGCGGGGGGGCCGCGGTCAGGGCGACGGCTGCGCCAAAAGCGCCGAGCAGTTTCCACAAGCGACTGAAGCTCCTCATAGCGCGGTCCTCATGCTAAGGGGAATCCCAACAACGCCGGCCCCCGGCGAGGCCAACCCGGAAACAAGCGGGCGGGGGCTCAATCGGAGGTGAATCCGATCTGAATGTCCCTTCATGTACCACGTTCCATGCCGGACAGAAGGGGCAGAAAACCGCAGAAATAGGCTTAGCGGATACAAGAACGAGCGGCAGAGTGGCCACGATCGGACACAACAATGCATGCCGGCGTGTCAGTTCGACACGGCCCTCAGGACTGTGGTCCCCCGGTGGAGCGCGCAAACCCGCGAGCGCCGAGCGGTCGCGGGCGAGGTCCGCCTGATACTCCGGTCGCCCCGGAGGACCGGACTGGGCGGCCAGCGGGGAGTCCGCGGGTTATGGTGGAGCACGGCCAGCAGGGTATCGGGGCTGGATACGGCGGCCTCGGTCCAGAGGGGCGCCAGCGAATGACCCGGTAGCCCCGGGTTAGGGACCTGGGCGAGCTGAGCAGCCCACCGGGCTCGATCCGAGATTCTGAGGCGGCGACTGGCGCGCGGGATTTGAGCGCCGTGTTTCCAAGTTATGCGGTGGACGCAGGACGGTTTCGGGGCGTGATCCGGGAGGAGTGGGCAGGTGGCGCGGCTATATTTGGTGAGTCCGCATCAGGTTGATCGCAAGCCATCGGAAAGCTCTGCCGGACCCTGTTCTCCCTCGCCCCGCTCCTCATGCTGGGCTGCGGGGCGAAGACCAACCCGCCCCGGGAGGGCGGAGCCGCCGGCATAGCCAAAACGGCGGATAGGCTCGGGCGTGCACCCGGCACAGTCAGAATGGTGGACACCCTTGCAGCGATCTACCAGGCTGCCTGGGCAAATCCGGCGCGCTTCCCCTACCTCAATCGCCGGCGCGCCGAGCTAATCTCAGCCGACTTGCCCCGCCTGGCCCCCGAGAAGGTGCCGCTGGTCCGCTATACGCTCGCCCAGGAGCTGCTCAAGGGGGGCCAGACGCGTGAAGCCATCGCCCAGATCCAGGACCTCATGAAGACGGCGAGGCTCTCTCCCGACAGTATTACCCTCGACTCGAAGCCGCTCTTCGACTTGCTTGCGATCGCCTACCTGCGCCTCGGGGAGCAGGAGAACTGCCTCGACAATCTGGCTGCGGAGGTGTGTATCCTGCCTCTGAAAGGGGCCGGAAAGCATATGAAGGAGGAAGGTGCCCGCGAGGCCATGGCAAGGTACGAGGAGCTGCTGAAGCGCTTCCCCAACGATTACGGATCCCGCTACCTGCTCAACATCGCCGCCATGGCGATCGGGGGCTATCCGAGCCTGCTGCCCCAGCGCTACCTGATCCCCGCCCTGGGGGAAAGCAAGGGCTCGTTCCCTCACTTTCCCAACATCGCCGGCGACGTCGGCCTGGCCGTCAAAGGCCTGTCAGGCGGCGTGGCCGTTGAGGATTTCAACGGGGACGGGTTGCTCGATCTATTCATGAGCTCGTTCGGGATCATCGATCCGGTGCGTTTTTTCCTCGCCGACGGCAGGGGAGGCTATGTCGATGAGACTGAGGCCGCTGGGCTCGAGGGCATCGTGGGCGGCCTCAACACCGTGCATGCCGATTACGACAACGACGGCCATCCGGACGTGCTGCTACTCCGGGGCGCCTGGCTCGGCGATGCGGGCACCTGGCCGAACTCGCTGCTGCGCAATCGGGGCGATGGAACCTTTGAGGACGTTACCTTCGCATCCGGGCTGTTTTCGTTGCATCCCACCCAGACCGGTGCATGGGCCGACTACAACCTGGACGGCTGCCTCGACCTGTTCATCGGGAACGAGTCGGCCATCCACCACCTCCAGGGCGCGGCCTCGCACCGGTCCGAGCTCTACCTCAATCACTGCGACGGCAGCTTCAGCGAGATCTCCCACCAGGTGGGGATCGACGTGGACGACTTTGTGAAGGGCGTGAGCTGGGGCGACGTGAACAACGATGGCCTGCCCGACCTCTACATCTCGGTGATGGCCGGACCCAACCGACTCTACCTGAACCGGGGAGGATCCTCCCGCGACCAGTGGCGGTTCGAGGAGCGGGCCGCCCAAGCCGGGGTCCAGCTCCCGGAGTTTTCGTTCCCTGTCTGGTTCTGGGATTACGACCAGGACGGCTGGGAAGACCTGCTGGTCCTGAGCTTCGATCTCCGGCACGTGAACGAGGCGCACGAGATCGTGGCCCGCGAGTATCTCAACTTGCCGCTCACGATCGAGCACGACGGACAGAAGGTGCCGGCGGAGCGAACCCGTCTGTATCGCAACAACCGGGACGGCACCTTCACCGATGTCGCCCCGAAGGTGGGCCTGGACAAGGTCTCCTTTGCGATGGGCAGCAACTTCGGGGATTTCGACAACGACGGGTGGCTCGATCTCTACGTTGGCACCGGCACTCCGGACCTCCGGGCGGTGATTCCCAATCGAGCTTACCGCAACGTGCAAGGGCGCCGATTCGAGGAGGTCACCCTGCCGGGTGGGTTCGGACACATCCAGAAGGGCCACGGTGCCGCTTTCGCCGACCTGGACCGGGACGGGGACGAAGACATCTACATGGTCATCGGCGGTGCCTACGAGGGCGACTGGTTCGCCAACGCCCTGTTCGAGAACCCGGGCTGGACCGGCCGATCCTGGATTACACTGGAGCTCGAAGGCCGCTCAGCCAACCGCTCTGCCATCGGGGCGCGGGTCGAGGTCGTCGCGGTCGAGCCTGGCAGCAAAAAGCGCACGCTGTACCGAACAGTCAGGCCCGGCGGATCATTCGGGTCGGCGCCGCTAGTGCTGCACATCGGCCTAGGCCCCGCGATCCGAATCGAGCAGGTGCGGGTGCAATGGCCGGATGCGGCCCGGAGCACGAACTCCTTCTCGGGCCTTCAGGTCAACCGCGCCTATCGCATCGTGCAGGGGCAGGAGCCCGCCATCCTGGAGCGGCCGCCGGTACCATTCCGGAAGGTGACCGTGGCCCCGCACCCCCATTGAGCTCTCAATCGATGGCAACTCAGCAAAACCAATCGGTATAATTGGCCTCACCATGAGCAAACTGCGCTGCACTCACGTCGGGCTTTCCCTAGCTCTCTGCCTGACTGCGATGGGCTGTTCCAGGGCGGTTCCGCCCTCGGACCCCCGGATGATCGCCGAGTGGATGCAGAACTACTACGGTCTCATCCGCGCCGAGCGAATCTCTCCACCGGTGGCTTCCCGCGTCCTGGCTTATGCCTCGGTCGCGTTGTACGAGGGGCTCGCGAGCGCCACTCCAAGCCTTCGCTCGCTGGCCGGGCAGCTCAACGGCCTGGACTCGCTGCCCCGCGCCGAAGCCAGGCGCCGCTACGACCCGGTGCTGGTAGCGCTGGCGTCCGAACGAACCGTACTCGACAGCCTCTTCGCCGAGGGGCTGCCCGCGACCAAGGCTGCTCTGGCCGTCCTCAGCGATTCCCTCACCTCGGCTCGGATGTCGCGGGGCATCGGGAATGAGGTCGCGGGGCGCTCTAGCGAGCTCGGAGTCCGGATCGGGAACGCGATCCTGGTCTGGGCCGCCCGCGACGGCTTTGACTCGACCCGCACGAAGCCGTGGAAACCGCAGGTCGGCCCCCAGTACTGGCTCAACGACACTCCTGAGAGCGACTACGTCCCGCAGAACCTCTCGGCCGCGAGCGACCTGGTAGAGCTCAACAACCCCTCGGCAAGCCTCAAGCCCGCCTCGGCGGGGGAAAGGGCTCTGGTGGTCAACCGCCCCAAAGCCGGGAGCATCAAGAGCCTCAAGGCGATCAACCCGGCGGGCGCCACGGAACCGTACTGGGGAACCCTGCGCCCCTTCGTGCTGAGGACGCCGGACGAATGCGTTCCGCCCGCGCCAACGGAGTTTTCCGCGAAGCCCGGATCGGCGTTCTACCAGGAGGCGATGACCGACTACGACGTCAGCAGGACCCTGACCGACGAACAGCGGCTGATTGCGTTGTACTGGGCCGATAACCCTGGCCAGACCGGCACCCCAACCGGGCACTGGCTCTCCATCGGGAGCCAGATGATCAGCCAGCTTCAACTGCCGGCCGATCGGGCCGCGGAGCTCTTCGTGCTGGGAACCATAGCCCAGGCGGACGCGTTCATCACTGCCTGGAACGAAAAGTTTCGCCGGGAGCTGATCCGGCCCTACACCTACATCCGGCGCTACATCGATCCCAACTGGCGCACAGTCATCACGACGCCCGCCTTCCCCGAGTACCCCTCGGGGCACTCCGGGCAGTCGGCCGCGGCCGCGGGCGTCTTCACGGCGCTGCTCGGGCCGGTGGCCTTCGACGACAGCACCAATCTCGCGCTGGGCCATCCGGTGCGGCGATTCCCGTCATTCCAGGCCGCAGCCGATGAAGCGGCGATGTCCCGTCTGTACGCGGGCATCCACTACGACATGGGCAACGAGGGAGGCAAGACGCTCGGGCGCTGCGTGGCGGCGAAGGTGCTCGAGCGGGTACACACCCGGGCCGCCGTGCGGTGAGCGCGGGCCGCAGCGAGGCCGTCGCGGCGCTTCTCCTGGCCGCGATCGGCGCGGCAGGGTGTGCCCGGCAGCCGGTGGGGCCCCCGGAATGGCATCAGGAAGCCGGCGACCGCTGGCGTTCGCTCGCGGTTTCCCGGCGAGGTCAACCGGGGTTCACCCAGCTTCCGCCCCGCGCCACCGGCGTCACCTTCCAGAATTTCGTCAGCGACTCCGCCCTCCTCAGGAATCAGCTCCTCGCCGACGGCGGCGGAGTGGCGATCGGCGACGTGAACGGCGACGGGCGGCCCGACATCTACCTCTGCCGGACCGAGGGGGCCAACGCCCTCTATCTCAACGACGGAGACTGGAAGTTCCACGATGTGGCCGGCGAAGCGGGCCTGGCCCTGCCGAACCTGCACTCCACCGGCGCCGTCCTGGCCGACGTGGACGGCGACGGCGCGCTCGACCTCCTGGTCACAACCCTGGGCGGGCCCAACCTGCTGTTCCACAACGATGGCCACGGCCGCTTCACCGAGGACACCACGTTTCCGGGCCGGACCTCCCGGGCGGGCAGCACCACCATGACGCTGGCGGACGTGGACGGGAGCGGCGCCCTCGCGCTCTACGTCGCCAACTACAAGGCCTACACCGCCAACGATCTCTACAGCCCGCAGGAGCGCGCGTTCGACCAGGTGGTCAAGCACACCGGTCCCAACCGCTTCGAGGTGGTCGAGCGATACCGGAAGGACTACAAGGTCGTGATGCGGGAGGACCTGCACTCGGTGGTGCTGGTCCAACGGGCGGACTCCGACTGGTTCTACCTCAACGACGGCAAGGGACACTTCCACCGCGAGCCGATCGCGCGGAACCCGCGGTTCCTCGACGAGGACGGGAAGCCGCTCGCCGAGGAGCCCGAGAACTTCGCCCTCGCGGCGCGGTTCTACGACGTGAATGGCGACGGGGCCCCGGATCTCTACGTCACCAACGACTTCGAGGACCCCGACCGGTTCTGGATCAACGACGGACACGGCCGGTTCCGCCTCATCCCGCGGCTCGCGCAGCGCACCACGAGCAACGCAGGGATGGCGGTGGACTTCGCCGACATCGATCGGGACGGGCTGGTGGATTTCTTCGAGGTGGACATGCTGAGCCGGGAGAGCCGCCGGCTCCGGACCGAGATCCCGACCCACACCCCTCTGCCCAAGCAGCCCGGCGAGATCGAGGACCGGCCCCAGCTCCAGCGTAACACGCTCTTCCTCAACCGGGGTGACGGCACCTTCGCCCAGGTCGCCGAGCTGGCCGGCGTGGATGCCACCGGTTGGACCTGGGCCACAATGTTTCTCGACGTGGATCTCGACGGCTGGGAGGATCTGCTGGTCGCCAACGGGAACGTCTGGGACTTCATGGACGCGGACACCCAGGATCGGTTCCGCAACCGGCTGGCCGACCTGGACTGGCGCCAGCAGCGGATGACCTACCCGCGGCTGGCGGTGCCCAACTACGCCTTCCGCAACAAGGGCGATCTCACCTTCGAGGACGTAAGCGAGCGCTGGCACTTCAGTGCCGGCCCCGACATCTCCCACGGGATGGCGGCCGGCGACCTCGACGGCGACGGCGACCTCGACGTGGTGATCAACCGGCTGGGCGCCCCGGCGCTACTGCTGCGCAACGACGCGACCGCGCCGCGGATCGCGGTGCGGCTCAGGGGCCGCGCGCCGAATACGCAGGGCATCGGAGCGAACGTGGCGGTGCGGGGCGGGCCGGTGGCGCTCCAGGAGCGCCAGGTGACCGCGGGCGGGCTCTACCTCTCCAGCGCGGAGCCGCTCCTGAGCTTCGCCGCGGGGAATGCCGACTCGCTGATGATCGAGGTGCGCTGGCGCGACGGAAGCCGCTCCGTCGTTCCGAACGCCCGGCCCAACCGGCTCTATGAAATCCGGGAACCGGGAATCGGGAATCGGGAACCGGAGCTCCCCAATCCCGAATCCCGAGTCCCGAGTCCCCGGCCGTTATTCGAGGACGAGACCGCCCGCCTCGGCCACGCGCACACCGAGGTGATCTTCGACGATTACGCCCGCCAGCTCCTGCTCCCCAACTCGTTTGCGCAGCTCGGGCCCGGCGCGAGCTGGCTCGATCTCGACGGGGACGGGGCGGACGATCTCGTCATCGCCTCGGGGAGAACCGGCACCACCGGCGTGTTCCTCAACACCCAGGGCCGGTTCGTCCCGCTCGACCTCGGCCTGCCCGGGGCTGCGGGCGACCAGACCACCATCCTCCAGGTCCCCGATGGGAAGCGGGACGGCGGCTCGGTGCTCCTCATCGGACAATCGAGCTACGAGGCACCGACGGGCGAAGAGGCCTACGCCATGCCGTCGGTGCTGGCGGTGCCGCTCGACGCCCGCGGCCGGCGAGCGGGCCCGATCACGGCGGCGGTCCCCGGCGACACCGCGAGTATCGGCCCGCTGGCCCTTTCCGATTACGACCACGATGGGAACCTCGATCTCTTCGTCGGCGGCCGGATCTACCCCGGCGCCTATCCCCTCTCCCCCTCGAGCCGCCTCTTCCGCAACGACGGCACCGGTCGCTTCGTCCTCGACTCGGCCAACTCCGCCCTGCTGAGCCACCTCGGCATGGTGAGCGCCGCCCTCTTCTCCGACCTCAACCAGGACGGCTGGCCCGACCTCGTGCTCGCGGTGGAATGGGGGCCGGTGAAGGTCTTCTGGAACAATCGCGGCCGGTTCACTCAGGCCAGGGACCTCGGCCTGGACCGATATTCCAGCCGCTGGCTCGGGCTGGCGAGCGGAGACTTCGACGGCGACGGCCGTCCCGACCTGGTGGTCACCAGCTGGGGCCGCAACGTCCGCCTCCAGGCCGACAGCGCCCGGCCGCTCTATCTCTACTTCGGCAACTTCGGCATGCGCAACACGCTCGACGTGCTGCTCGCCCGCGACGACCCGCGGCTCCACGGCCCCGCCCCGCTGGCGGGCTTCGCGCGGCTCAGCCGGGCGGTGCCGGACATCGCCCAGCGAATCCGGACCTTCGGGGCCTACGCCGACGCCACGGTGGACCAGCTCCTGGGCCCCGCCGCCTCCCACACCCCCCGTCTGGGCGCGAACACCTTCGACCACCTGATCTGGCGCAACAAGGGCGACCACTTCGAGCCCCACTCGCTCCCCCTCGAGGCCCAGCTCGCGCCGGCCTTCGCGCCGGTCGTGGCCGATTTCGACGGAGACGGCAACGAGGACCTGGTGCTGAGCCAGAACTTCTTCCCCACCGACCTCGGCACGCCGCGCTACGACGCGGGCCGCTCGCTCCTGCTGGTGGGAGATGGAAAGGGCGGGTTCGCTGCTGTCCCCGGACAGCGCTCGGGACTCCTGGTCTACGGCGACCAGCGCGGAGCGGCGGCGGGCGACTATGACGGCGACGGTCGGGTGGACGTGGTGATCACCCAGAACGGCACCACCACCCGGCTCTTCCGGAACCTCGGCGCGAGGCCCGGGTTCCGGGTCAGGCTCGACGGTCCCCCCGGTAATCCGCGGGCGATCGGGGCATCGCTCCGGCTTGAGTACGGAGCGCGGCGTGGCCCGCTCCGGGAAGTCCAGGCCGGAAGCGGCTATTGGTCGGTGAACGGGGCCAAGCAGATCCTCGGGCTCCGGGGAGAACCCACCGCCCTTCTGATCCGATGGCCCGACGGACGCACCAGCGAAGCGACGGTATCGGCGGGTGCGCGGGAGGTGAGAGTCAGGTGGTAAGACGCAAGGACGCAAAGACGCAGGCAGCAAAAGGCAGCCCGGGGATTCCCGGGCTGCCTTCTGTTGTTTCCGTCAACCTTCCGTCTTTCTGTCTTTCTACTGGCGGAGCCTCGTCCCGGGCTTGGGCATCATGGCCTTGAGGTCGGCGTAAATCTGCCGGACGTTCTTCACTGCCGGCCCGTCCGCCGCAATACTGCAGGATGGTCCCCCGGTTGCGCCGCAGCCCAGCGGGTCACTCGGCCCACCGAACGTGTACAGCTCCAGTCTGAGGAGGATCAAGTCCTTGGCCGGGATGGGCATGGAGCGGGGCGTACCGCCCCAGAGCGGGTTCCACACGTACGCGCCCTCGGGCTCGTAGGTCTGCTGATTCACGGCCCAGGGGTTGGCGCCGGCGGAAATGAGACTGGTCTTGGTGAGCCGGCGGGCGTTCCAGAAGTGGTCGGGCGCCATGCTGACCAATTCCGCGTGCCACTCGTAGAAGAGTGCCTTCAGGAGATTGTCCTTGGTGTCCACCGCGCTGACCGGAAGCAATCCCCCGCGCCCCACATGGGAGTTGTTGATGAGTGCGGCGACGGTCACCGACGGTCCGGTGGTCCGGAGCAGACCCTCGGCCCAGAGCAAGTCGTTCGCGTACTTGCTGAGAACGACGAAGTTGCCCGATCCGTTGGGGCAGTCGTCGAAGCCGGACACCAGGCAGTGATTTCGGATGTAGCCGATGTTGCTCTGGTGGAATTGCCCCCGGGAGGCCGGGAAGTCCGCGGATGGGCTCCACATGAAGTCGGTACCGGAGTTCGCGGTGGCCTTGCACTCCCCCTCGCCGAACCGGTTGGCAACCGCTCCGAAACAGCCGTCGCCCAGCCGCCTGTCCACCCCGTACACCCCACCGATGGGGTTCCCTAAGCCGTCCGCGGGCCGGGGGTTCCCGGCCCCGCCGGGCCATGGGTCCTGCTGGGTGGTGGAGAGGAGCCGTGCCACCCGGGTGTCAATGCGCGTGGTGGTGTAGTCGTTGCCCCACTGATCGATGCCGGTGAAGAAGTCTTCGTACCCCGACCGGGTGATGTTCCCCTGGAAGGCCTCGAAGTTGAACGCCGTTCCTGAGCTGATCCCCCGGGAAGCGTAGCTGACAACCCGGGCCCAGGGCACGGCGGCATCCTCGTCCGCCGTGCGGGGGAACATCGCCAGGAGCTCCGCCTCGAAGGTCCGGATGATTTGGACGATCTGGGCCGAGGTGTACCGCGGGCCGGTCGGCAAACCGAACAGCGTGGCGGGTGCGGCCGAGAAGTCGGCTGCGGCCGCCAGAACCGCGGCGCTGTCGAGCTGGGCCAGGGCCGCATCCCGGACCTCGGTTCGGCTGACGAGCTGGAGGGCGGCGAGCTCGTCAACCGTATGGGCACTCTCCGGCACCACGAATCCCTGGTCGTACGTCAGCGCCACCAGCCCGTGGCCCAGCCCCTGGGCCATTTGCGCCACCGCCTCCACCCACGGTGCATCGGTGCCCAGGTCGGGCGGCGCGGCGGACTTGCGGATGGCGAACAGCACGTCGTTCGCCGCCGAGACGACCGCGTAGGAACCGTACCACCAGAAGGGCAGCGGCTCGTACCGTGCGCCGGTGGTGTTGTTCTCCCACCCGCAGCGCTCCGGGCACTCGACCCCGTAGGAGGAGTAGTAGCGCGACTGGAAGTTGTTCCACGAGAAGCTGTGCTCGTCGGCCTGGGTGGAGAAGGGCGCGAGCGCCGGCTCGTAATTCACCCGCAGGTTGATGTACGACTTCATCGTCCCCGCCGCCGTCGCCACAATCGTCTGGGGATCGGAGAAGGCCCGTTCCCGCTCCGGGGCGTTCTTGTTGACGATGTCTAGGCTCGGGCAGCCGGCCACGCCGGCCAGCAGGGCCACTACGCCAAGCGGGCGCCACCTTCGATATCCCGTCACCATGTAGGTCACCTCGTGAGAGCGGTCGGGGCCGGTCAGAAAGCGATCTCGATGAAGGCGGTGAGCGTCCGGAACGGGGGATACTGGAACCAGTCGCTCCGCCCCTTGAACACGTCGTCCGCGGAAGGAGCGACCTCGGGATCGACGCCGCGGTAGCTGGTCCAGGTCTTGAGGTTCCGGCCAATGGCGCCGACCCGGATCTCATTGAGGTACCGGCCCAGCCCCACCTTGCTCAGCTCGCCCCGGTTGAAGGTGTAGTTGACCGAGACCTCCCGGATCTTGAGGAACGTCGCGCTCTCGACGTAGGCCTCGTTGGCGAAGGCGCCGTCGTAGAGCCCGGTCCGATAGAACCCTTCGGCGATCCGCTGGTCCGCCGGCTTGCCCGACTGATCGCACCGGATGTCGGCGCAGTCCTGGGTGGCCCAGTGCGCCGTGGCATTGGCCAGCTGGCCACCCTGGTTCCAGTCGAGCAGGCCGGAGATCGTGAAGCGCTTGTAGCTGAGAGTCGGGGTGAAGCCCACCCGGAAATCGGGCGAGGCCACGCCCAGGAAGAAGCTGGTGCCCGGCACCGCGTTGCCGGTGCACTCGATCGGATTCAGCTGGGCATCTCTGCAGGCCAGCAGCTTGATGGGGCGCTCGTCGGGCGTGCCCCGGGTGGAGGTCCGGACCAGGTAGCCGTCGGCATTGACGGAGTAATTGGCCGGGTCGAACGCCTGGCCTGCTCCCGAGGCCGCCTTCTTGGCCGGATCGAGGTAAAGCTGCTCGAGGTTGTGGACCCACCGGTCGCCGGTCATGGTCCCGAGCCGGACGCCCGCCGCGTAGGTATAGTTGGCCCAGTTCCCGGTCGACCCGAAGATATCCTGCGGCAGGGGCCAGTCGATCATGTACTCCCGCACCCGGTCCCCCGTGACGGTGAGCTGCAAGGACAGGTCGCGGGTGTTGACGAGCTGGGCGCCGAGCACCGCCTCGTGGGTCCGGGACTGCAGCGCGCCGACGTTCTGCCACTGGGAGGCGAATCCAGTCGTCGCCGGGACCGGCGCCTGCACGATCTCGTCGCGGGTCTTCTTGTCCGAGTAGTTGTACTCCAGCGTGAACCGGCCGTTCCAGAGCTCCAGGTTGGCGCCGACCTCGAACTCGCCCGAGTGGGCGGGACGGAGCAGCCGGTTCCCGAGCTGGGCCTTGATGAAGGTCCCGCCGGAGGGCGTGAGCACCTCGTACTGGGCGAAGAAGTTGGGCCGGAGCCCCGCGGTGCCATAGGACGCACGCAGTCGCAGCTCCTGGGGCCCGCGGGTCCAGCCGAGCAGCTGCGGTACTCGCAGCGAGCCGGAGGCCCGATAGTACCATCGGGTTCGTGCGTCGGGACCGAAGAGCGATGATTCATCCCGGCGGACGAGCCCGTCGAGGATCACCTTCCCGTTGAAATCCAGCGTCCCCACCCCGAACCCCTCGACGGTGCGCTCCTGGGTATCCACCGACCCGGACCGCTGACTCTCCGGCCGGGTCCCCGCGAACTCCGGCACCTCCGTGATGAACTCCTGGGCGACGGCGAGGATCGAGTCGTGGACCACGTCCTCGTACGAGTAGGCGCCCTTGATCGTGATGCCGAGGTTGTTCGTCAGTCCGGAGCCATGCACCAGCCAGGTGCCGGTGGCGTTGATCCCGGTGTTGAAGTGCCGGTTGTTGCTGGATGCCCGCTGGTAGTTGCCGGGACGGAACCCGGTCTTCGAGGAGGCGCTCCAGTACTTGAGGGGTTCCGTGAAGATGAATCGATCCGATACCTGGTCGAAGTTGAAGTTGCCCTCGGTGGAGAGCCAGGAGAGGGGCCGCCAGCGGAGCCGGCTTCCGCCGCTGAAGCGGTTCCGCTCCCGTTCGCGGTCCACGTTGAACAGGTCGTAGAGCGGGTTGGCGGCGTTGGAGCGCTTGTCCTGCACGAAGGCCCGGTAGGGCGATCCATCCGGGTTGCAACAGGCGGTGGGGTTTACGTGCGGCTCCAGGAACGCCAGCGAGAAGAACGGGCCGTTGTCGCCTCCGGCGCTCGGCTCCTGAACCTTGTTGCGGCCGTAGAAGGCGCTGAACGACATGTCGAACCGGTCGCTCAGCACCTGGTCCAGGTTCATCCGGAAGTTCTGCCGCCGCTGGCCCTTGAGCTCGACCACCGCGCCCGGGTTCTGGGTGTTCTCGAAGGAGACGTGGTAGTTGCTGCGGCCCCGATTCTGCCCTACGGAGATGTATTGCGTGGTGAACATGCCCGGCTTGTACACGAGGTTGAACGCGTCGGCGTCGCTCGGATACGCCTGATCCTGGATGTTCACCTTGGCCGGACAGACCCCGCCGGGAAGTTGCGGGGCATCCAGGGCGTCGTCGCAGTTTTCACGCTCCACCCGGACGCTGTCCAAGGGATTGAGACCGCGCTCGAACTTGCGGTAGAAGGACCCGTCGGCGTTGAGCAGGTACGGATGATGCTTGGTCACCTCGGGGAAGCGGGTGATCTTGGACTGCCCCACCTCGGTCCGGGCCGTAATCTGAATTTTGCCCTCCGGAATGCGCGAACCCCGCCGGGTGAAGACCTGGATGACGCCGTTGGCGCCGTTGGAGCCGTAGAGGGAGGATCCCGCCGCCCCCTTGACCAGCTCCACCCGCTCGATGTCCTCTGAGGCGATGTCGGCCAGGGAGTTGAGCGGCGTGATGGTTCCGTCCACCACGATCAGTGGAGACTGGCTGCCGGTGATGCTGGTGGCGCCGCGCAGCTTGATGTCGGGCGCGGTGCCGGGCATCCCGTTTGCCGCGAAGACGCTCACTCCCGCCACTTTGCCCTGGAGTGCCCCGAGCGCCGAAGTGCCGGGGGCGAGCTGCAGCTGCTCCTCGGTCACCTTGCCCACCGCGAACGTCAATCGGTTGGTCTGGGTGGCCACCGCAGTCCCGGTCGTGACGATCTCCTCCAGGCGCAGCGGATCGGCGACGAGCTGGAAGTCCATCGTCTGGGTGCCGGGGTTGACCTTGATGGTCACCGTCTTGGGGCGGTGCCCCAGGGCGCGCGCCGTCAGCTGGGCAGCCTGCCCCCGGGCCGACGCGCCGCTGATCGTCAGGGTGTAGACCCCGCTGACGTTCGCCGTCGTGCCGAAGTTGGTGTTGAGGATTCCGACCCTGGCGGCGGGGATCGGATCGCCACGATCGCTGGTCACCTTGCCGGTGATCACTGCATCCTGACCAAAGGCCG
>DASYRI010000019.1:0-2217 GCA_036004545.1 Gemmatimonadales bacterium | reverse complement strand
AGCGCTCCGTTCGTTCTCTGGCCCGGCCGCCCGGGGCCGTGGTATGCTACCGGCGCCGGGCCCCGCCAGGTCGTGCCCGGCTGATCGCAAGCACGACCGGGAAAGGAACCCACCCATGCCACTGCGCTCCGGGGTCTACATCGTGCCCACCCACCGCTGGTACATCGAGCGGACGGTCTGGCTGATCGCCGGGATCGTGCTGCTCCTGGTCACCGCCCTCGCGGCCCTGGTGGACCGCCGCTGGGCCGTCGGCATCATCGTGACGGGACTCTCCTCGATCGTCGTGGCGCTGACCGGATTCTGCGTCGTGGGAAACGTGCTCCATCGGCTGGGCTTCACGCCCATGCTCGGCCGCCCGGGCCCGACCCCCGGCAATTTCTACTTTATGCAGACCGACCGCTGGTACCTGGAACGCCGGATCTACCTGGCGGTCGGGATCAACATCTCCGTCGCCTCGGTGCTCGCGATGACGTTCAGCCCCTGGTGGCTCGCCTTCACCGGCTTCGTGGGAGCGGCGATGGTGTGGTTCGCCGCGACCGGCTACTGCATCATGGCGAACGGGCTCTACTGGCTGGGCGCCGAGCCGCGCCTGGCGCCGGCGCCCGACGGACGCCCCGCATCGCCGCAAGGTCTGGGGCACCCCGCGGCCGGCTGAGCGCGGGCGACACTCACGCTCCGACCCCGAAGACGCGCGCGGTGCTCCAGGAAGGAAAGGAGTGATGGCGACGGGCACTGCCTTCCGGATGCCGGTGGGCTTCGTCGGCGCCGCGCTGCTCGCGCTCATGGCGTGCGGGTCGGGCCCCAAGGCGCCGCCGGCCCCGGCGCCCCCGGCCGCGATTCCCCCCGCCTCGGCCGCGGCGCAACCGTCTCCTCCACCAGCGCCCGCGTCCGTTGCACCGGTCGCCGATACCACCGACACCACGCCGACGCCGGTCAACAGCCCTGACAGCAGCGTGCGCCGTTGGAAACTCGACGAGGTCGTGACCGGGCGGGCCCCGACGGCGAACGAATGCGAGGGCGACGCCTGTGGCGCCGTGTCGGTCACCTGGCTCGAGCCCGGCTATCGGTTCGAGAACCTCGGCCTCCGCGAGGTCGCGATCACGATCTGGTTCGCCCTGAAGGGTGACTGCCTGCGCGCCCGGTTCTCCCTCGCACCTGCGAAGACCTCCGGCTGGGGCAACACCGGGTTCTGCAAGCCCTACCGCGCCGACTATCAATAAACCGGACGACCGGCTCAGGGAACCGGGCGTGACGCGTCCGCCGGTCCCCCTGACGTCCACATCTTGACAGTCAAGATGTGGGCGCTATCTTGGGACCGTCCCTCCGCACCGGAACCGCCGTGGACGAGCCGAATACCGACGTCATCCAGGGCACCCTGGACCTCCTGATCCTCAAGACGCTCAGCCTCCAGCCGCTGCACGGCTTCGGCATCGCCCGCCGGATCGAGCAGATCTCGCGGGGCACCTTCAAGGTCAACCCGGGCTCGCTCCTCACCGCGCTCCAGCGGCTCGAGCGCGCCGGATCGCTCGATGCCGAATGGCGCCAGACCGAGAACGCCCGGCGGGCGAGGTTCTACCGGCTCACGCGCTCGGGCCGCAAGCAGCTCGAGGCCGAGACCGCGGACTGGACCCGCCGGGTATCGGCGGTGACCCGCCTGCTCAAGGCCGAGGGGTGAGGCCGTGTCGCTCTGGCGCCAGATCGCGCGCGGTCTTCGCGCCCTGACCCACCGCTCGGCGGCGGACCGGGATGTCGGCGACGAGGTGCAGCACTACCTCGAGCAGGCCACCGCCGCCCACCTGGCGCGCGGTCTCTCGCCGGAGGCGGCGCTAAGGGCCGCGCGGCTCGAGCTGGGCAGCATGACCAGCGTCCGGGAGGAGGTGCGGAGCTCGGGATGGGAGGATCTCGTCGCCACCGTGTTTGCCGACCTGCGCTACGCGTCCCGCCGCCTCCGGTCCGCGCCCGGGTTCGCCGTGGTCACCGTCCTCACCCTGGGGCTCGGTATAGGTGCCACGACCGCGATCTTCACGGTCCTGAATGGCCTGGTGTTCCGTCCGCTCCCGTTCCGAGAGCCCAATCGGCTGGTGATGCTCTGGGAGACCAACAGGGACTATCCGCAGATTCTGGTCTCGTATCCGAACTACCTCGATTGGCACGGGCGCCTGCGGGCGTTCGAGGATGTGGCCCTCTATGACGGATTCGCTCAGTTCACCCTGACGG
>DASYRI010000018.1:0-8238 GCA_036004545.1 Gemmatimonadales bacterium | reverse complement strand
CTCGAACGGGCAGGTTACCCTGGTCAACATCTGGGCGACCTGGTGCATCCCCTGCCGCGATGAGATGCCGGCCATCGAGAAGCTCTACCGGGAGCTCGGACCGAAGGGGCTCCGGGTCATCGCGGTGAGCATTGACGAGGGCGACGTCAGGGACGTGGCCAGCTTCGTCAACGAGCTGGGCCTCACCTTCGAGATCCTCCAGGACCGGAGCGGCGCCATCCAGCGGGTCTATCAGACCACCGGCGTGCCGGAGAGCTTCCTCCTCGACAAGGACGGGCTCATCGTCAAGAAGGTGATCGGCGAGCACCCGTGGGGCTCCCCTTCCAACCAGCGCCTGGTGGCCGATCTGCTCGGTGGCGACTAGCCGCGTTCTCGGCATCGAGACCAGCTGCGACGAGACCTCGGCGGCGGTGCTCCGCACCGAGGACGGCCGCGCCACGCTGGAGAGCCTCGTCATCCTCTCCCAGGACATCCACCGGGTCTTCGGCGGCGTCGTCCCCGAGCTGGCGAGCCGCGCGCACCTGCTCACCATCGGACCGGTGGTGGACCGGGCTCTCGCCGAAGCGAAGCTCGCCGCGGAGGAGCTCGACGGCATCGCGGTGACCGCCGGGCCGGGCCTGGTCGGCGCGTTGCTGGTCGGCCTCATGTACGGGAAGGGCCTCGCCTTCGGGCTGGACAAGCCGCTCATCGGGGTGCACCACCTCGAAGGGCACCTCTTCGCGCCCACGCTCGACCACCCCGCGCTGGCGCCCCCGTTCATCGCCCTGCTGGTGAGCGGCGGGCACACCCTGCTGCTCGACGTCGAGGCATGGGGCGACTATCGGGTCCTCGGTGAGACGCTCGACGATGCCGCCGGCGAGGCGTTCGACAAGGTGGGCACGCTGCTCGGGCTCCCCTACCCCGCGGGCGCGGCCATCGAGCGGCTTGCCCGCACCGGGCGGTCCGGCCGCTACGACTTCCCCCGCCCGATGCTCCGGGAGGGGTACGCGATGAGCTTCAGCGGGCTCAAGACCGCGGTGCTCCGCGCGGTGCGGGCGAGCACCGATCCTGAGCTCGACCGGGCCGACCTCGCCCGCGGCTTCCAGGACGCGGCGATCGAGGTGCTGGTGGAGAAGACCGCCCGCGCCGTTCTGGAGCTGGAACGGGAGACCGCGGTGATCGCGGGCGGCGTGGCCTGCAACCGCGCACTGCGGGACGCCCTCACCGCGCGCCTCGACGGCACCGCGCAGGTCGTGGTCGCCGAGCCCCGGCTCAACACCGACAACGCGGCGATGATCGCCGCGGCGGGCGCCTGGCGCCTGGCGCGGGGGGAGCGCTCCGGACTCGACCTCGAGCCCTTCGACGCCGGCCCGTTGCCGGGCACTCGCGCCGTTACTATTCCGCCATGACGACCGTTTACCCGTTCAATCTTCACCTGGGGCCGCTCAACCTCACCGGCTACGGGCTGATGCTGATGGTCGGCTTCCTCGTCGGGGGCTGGCTCATTGATCGGGCGCTCCGGGCCCGGGGATGGTACCACGAATACGCGGCGGACATCACCGTGGCCGCCGTCATCGGCGGGGTGGTGGGGGCCAAGCTCTGGTACGTCGTCGCGACCGGCGAATGGAGCTCGCTGATCAGCCGGGGCGGGCTGGTCTGGTACGGCGGGTTCCTGGGGGGAACGGCCGCGGTGCTGCTCAACGGCGCCCGCCTCAAGGTGCCGATGCGCTGGACCCTCGAGCTCGCCGCACCGGCGCTTCCCGCGGCCTACGCGCTGGGCCGGGTGGGCTGCTTCCTGGTCGAAGACGACTACGGCGTCCCCAGCACCCTTCCCTGGAGCGTCAAGTTTCCCCAGGGGCTGCCGGCCACCACCGCGGGAGCGATGGCCCACGACTTCGGCATCCCGATCCAGGCCGGCGTCTCGCCCGACACCCTGCTCGCGGTCCACCCCACCCAGCTCTACGAGGTCGTCCTGATGACGGCCGCGTTCATGCTGCTCTGGCGGCTTCGCGGGCACCGGAGGGCGACGGGCTGGCTCTTCGGTCTCTATCTCGCCCTCGCGGGCACCGAGCGCTTCCTGGTGGAATTCGTGCGAGCCAAGGAGGACCACCTCGGCATCGGGCTCACCCTCGCGCAGGTGATGGCGCTCGGGCTCGTCGCGCTGGGCGGAGTATTGCTGGCGAAGTGGGGCTCGGGGGAGGCGCTGGCGCCCGGCGAATACCTGAAGAGCGGCACCAGGTGAGCGGGGAGCCGCTGGTCCCCCGCGCGGCTCAGCGCCCGCCGCTCACCTGGCGGTGCGGTTGGACGGCGAACACCCAGACCAGTGCCAGCACCGCCAGCAGCACCAGCACCACCTGCACCGCGAGCGACTCGGTCGTCGGGTAGACCCCCATCGCCGGCACCCGGGGCGCCCACGGGAGCGGCGTGAGCGGCACCGCGCCGGCTTCCTGCAGCTCGGCGATCCCCTTCCCCGCAAAGACGAACGCCATGTAGTAGAGCAGCGAGCCGGTCACCCCGAAGAGAGGCTTGAGCGGGAGCCGGACCCCGAAGCGGTTGATCGCCACGTAGACCACCGCCAGCACCGCGGCTCCCGCGCCGATCCCGGCGCCCAGCGGAATCCAGGTGCCGGCCCCGCCCCCCGCACCGCCCGACGCCGCCAGCGCCTGGAAGAAGAGCACCGTCTCGAACCCCTCGCGATACACCGCGAGGAACGCCACCGAGGCGAGCGCGAGCGCGGAGCCGCGGGTGAGCGCTGACTCCATACGGCCGCGCACGAAGCGGGACCACGCCTTCACCTCCATCTTGGAGAGGAGCCAGTAGCTCACGTAGAAAAGCGTCGCCGCCGCCACCAGCATCACACCGCCCTCCAGACCCTCCTGGTGCGACGGTGAGAGCACGAAGACCGTCTCGATCGCCCCCGCGGTGAGCATGCTCATGATCACCGCCGCGCCGACGCCGAGATGGATGTCGCGCCGGCGGTGGGAGTTGCCGCTCTTCACCAGGAACGCCATCAGCGCGCCGATCACCAGAATCGCCTCGAGACCTTCCCGCACCAGGATCACGAACGACTGCGCGAAGATGCTGCCGGCCGGCAGCCGGTCGGCGATGGTCCGCTCCGCGCGCTCCAGCGCGGCCGCCAGCCGGCGGCGGATCTCGCCCAGCTGCTCGGCGGTGGCGCCGGTGCCGGTGCGGGTCCGAAGGCTGGTGAACGCCGCTTCGATCTGGGCGGTGAGCGCGGGGTCCTTCACCCGGAGCTCCCGCTCCACCTGCTCGAAGGTGACGTAGGCGTCCATCGCCGTGGCCCGCGCGTCCTCGGCCCGGCCTGCGTTGGCGAGACCGTACGCGCTGTCGAGCTGCCGGCGCACTTCGCTGAATACGGCGGTATAGTCCGTGTGGTCCGCCACCGGCTGGAGCAGGCGGACCGCCGCGAGCCGCTCCGGCCCGGAGCCCGGACCCAGCGCCGCGAGCACCGCCGAGTCGCTCATCCGGGCGCTGGTCGCGAAGGAGCGGAGGGCCGGGGGCACGTCGCCAACGGGACGAGGGAGCCGGAGCGCTGAGAGGTAGAGCGCCAGAGCCCAGCGGTCCTCGGCGGAGAGGGCGAGCTCGAAGGGCGGCATCGCGGTGCCGGCGGTACCGAAGGTGATCCGCCGGTAGAAGTCGAGCGGTGAGGAGCCGCGGAGCGCCACCGGGTCGGCAAGGTTGGCGGGCCTGGGGGTGAGCGCCGCTGCGTGGGGACCGTCGCCCCGGCCGGTTACCCCATGACACCCGGAACAGGTGGCCTGGTATACCTCGCGCGCGCGGGCGAGGGACGGGGCCGAGGCCGGGATCTCGTCCAATTCGAGATGGAGATCGCGCCCAAGATCGGCGACCAGCGCCCCGACCCGCCGGGCCACTGAATCGGGATCGGCGATGCGAGCGACGAGGGAGTCGAGATGGTCGAGCGCGGCCCGCGCCGTGCCAGCCGAGGGCTCGGGAAGCCTTGCCAGGTTGCGGCGGGCTTCGGCCAGAAAGAGCCTCGCCTCGTCCACCTCCGCCGTGGCGATCACCCGCCCCCTGCTCACACCCAGCCGATACTCTCCCGCGGCGAGCTGGGCGGTGGCTGCGAGCCGGCGTGCGGCTGCGGCAACGTCCTGGGCGACAGCGGGATGCGGGCAACCGATGACGAAACCTGCCGTCAGGGCCACACGGATGATAATCGTTTTCAAATGATTGTTGGGCATCGCCAGGAAACTAGAGACGCCGAGTCGGAACTCCAAGCAGGGTTACCTGCCCATGCCCGACTCGACCAGGGCGACGGCCGCGGCGGTGCGCCTGGTGTGGGAGAGCGAGAGCGCGACCCGGAGCCCACCGGCCTGCTCGGCGAGCCGGGCGGCGCTGCCGTGGAGCTGGATGGTGGGCCGGCCGTCGCCGTGGCGAATCACCTCGATCTGACGCCAACTGACGCCGCGAGCTCCCGACACCGTCTGCATCGCCTTGTAGACCGCTTCCTTGGCGGCGAGCCGCACGGCGATGTGCCTGGCCGGCCTCGCGAAGCGGAGCACGTATTCGCGCTCGGCGTCGGTGAGGACCCGGGAGAGCAGGCGCTCTCCCCAGCGCTCGAAGAGCCGCTCGGCCTCCTTGACGTCCACCAGGTCGAGACCCACTCCGATCACGGCCAAGGGAGACTCCAGATCCACTCTGCCACCGGTCGGAACCAGCCCGGGACAGCGAGATAGCCGCCCAGGACAAGACCGAGCCAGATCGCGAGAGCGAGCAGGACGGCGCCGCTCACCACGAGCGGCCCCCAGGGCCGCCTCCACCCGCGGATGGCCGCCGCGCGAGCGTCCCAGACGCCGAGCTCCCGATCGGCCGCGAGGACCAGCCGCTCCCAGGCACTTTCCAGCTCACCGGCCGCGAGCCGGAGGGCGTCGTGCCAGGGCACCGTTTCCCCGGCGAGGCCGTGAAGCGCCGACTCGAATCCGATGCCCGCCGCCGAAAGCCGCGCCCCGAGAATCCGCCGGTCTTCCTCGCCGGGAAGCAGGGCGGAGAGCCGCCGGGCGGGGAGGCGCGATTCGGCTGCGGCGCGGCGGAGCCGGCGGTCCATCTCGCCCTGGACCGCATCGCTCGCCCGGGCGATCGCGCGCTCCCACAACTCGAGCCAGACCCCGGGCCCCAGCGCGGCCTGTGCGCCCGCGACATCCCCGGCCTCAAGCCGCGCGCGCGCCGCCCCGGAGCGCTCGAAGAGCGCGCTCACCAGCTCCAGGCGCACTGCCTCGAGGCCGGGAGCGCGGCGGGACCGCTCCGGCTCCGCGGCCGCGAGGCGGCCGAGCAACGGGCCCAGCTCGGGGAGCAGGATGGGAGCCGCCGTTCCGGTCACCGCCTCTCCCACGCCGGCGCCGCTCCTTCCAGCTCCGCCGTCACCAGCGCCGCGGGCCGGCCGGTCCGGGCGCCATAGCGCGACACGAACGCGGGCAGGGGCTCGGAGCTGAACGTCTCGCGGGGCAGGCCGATCACCCGGAGCGCGGCTTCGATCCCCGCTTCGTCGCCCTCGACCTCCACCAGCACATCCATTCGCGGGTACCACTCGAGCCGCACCACCGCCTCGTCCAGGTGAAAGTACTCGACGTACCGCTCGATCGTCTGGATCGCGAGGTAGCCGAGCGCGCCCAGCAGCTCCTCCGGTTTCGCACCGGGGCCCTGGAGTTCAAGCTCGAGCTCCTGCCGCGCCTTATAGCCCTGCGGCGAGACGCTGACCGGGCCCTTCCAGGCCAGCACGTTCTCCTGCCGCCCGTCCGGGTGCCGGTAGATCCGGAGGCGGAGCACCTCGTCCCGTGCCAGCAGCTCGCCCTGCCGGTCGAACCGCCGGTCCAGCATGATCCCCGCGAAGCCGGGCCGAGCTCCCGCGGCCAGCAACCGGCGGCGCACCAGGTCGGGATCGGGAACTACGGCCTTGAGCTCATGCTCTACGATAGGATCGCCTCCAGGGCGCGCCGCAGATCGGTGAAGTCGGCGAAGACGGCGTCGGCTTCGGTCAGGGCGAGCTCGGCGGCGCTGTACCCGCCGGTGGCGACCGCGACGGTCCGGGCTCCGATCGCCGCGGCGCAGCGCACGTCGTCGGGGGTGTCCCCGATGATGACGACTTCGGCGCCATCCGGCACCCGGCCGAAATGCGGCTCGGCGCGGCGCGCGGCGATCGGGGGAAGCTCGCGGCGGCGGGCGTGATCGGAGCCGAAGGCGCCGACCTTGAACCGCGCCGGATCGAGGCCCGCGGCGCGGAGCTTGAGCCGCGCGCCCCGCTCCACGTTTCCGGTGAGCAGGCCGAGCAGCACGCCGGTCACCGACTCCAGCGAGTCGAGCAGCGCCGGAACGCCGGGCATCAGTCGGGATTCATGGCCGTGCACGACGAGGTCGGACTCGAGGTGCGCCACGTAGGCCTCGAGGATCGTCGCGATGCGGCCCGGCTCCTCGGGCGCCGGAACACCTGCGGCCGCCAGCAGCTCGCCCACGATCTGGGGATCGGTCTTCCCGTCGAAGCGGATATCGGCCACCGGCCCGGCCGCAGGAACATGGGGCCCGAGCGCCGCCAGGAGCGCCCGCCGTCCCGCACCGGCGGAGAGCAGCAGGGTGCCGTCAATATCGAAGAGGACGAGCTTGCGCTTCACGCCTGCTCGGGCGGGGTCGCGGCGCCGGCTTCCCCGGCGCACTTTCGGCAGAGACTGATGCCCCGGAAGGTGCAGATCAGACAGAGGAAGGTACCGCAGCGCTCGCAGGGGTACCCTTCGGAGGCGCGCTCCGGAAGGCCGCAGGAGCGGCACTCCATCATGTCGGATACCGGCGGACGCTCTTTGGGCGGCAGGGGCGGCTCCTAATCGGTGATGCTGTACACTTTGATCTTGTTGATGAGCGTGGCGCGGGAAATCCCGAGCTCGCGCGCGGCCCGGGTCCGGTTGCCGCCGTGGTAGCGCAAGGTCCGCTCGATGTGCTGGTGCTCCAGCACATCCAGGCTCATCGGGGTGTGGCGGCGGTCGCCCAAACCGGGCCGGGCGCGGAATTCCCCCGGAAGATGCTCCACGTTGATGGTGACCTGCCCGCGGGCGATGATCAGGGAGCGCTCCAGCACCTGCTCCATTTCCCGCACGTTGCCGGGCCAGGCATAGGTGAGGAACCGGTCCGCCGCCTCCACCGAGATCGCCTGCGGCCCCTCGGGATAGAGGGGTTGGAGCGCGCCGTGGATCGCGGTGAGCAGCAGTTGGCGGTCCTCCGGGGTACGCTCCCGGAGCGCCGGCAGCGCAAGGGGCATCACGCTGAGCCGGTAGTAAAGGTCCTGGCGGAACTTTTCCGCCTCCACCGCCTGGCCCAGCTCCCGTCGGGTGGTCACCATGAGCCGGGTGTCCACGTTGATGTCCTGGGTCCCTCCCACCCGGCGAAACGTCCTGGTCTCGAGCACGCGGAGGAGCTTCGGTTGCAATTCGGCCGGGAGATCGGCGATTTCCCGGAGCAGCAGCGTGCCGCCGTCGGCCAGCTCGAGGAGGCCGCGCCGGCGCTCGGTCGCTTCGACGAAGGCACCCTTCTCGTGCCCGAACACCTGCGACTCGAGATAGGTGGGATTGCGCCCGCCCAGCTGGATCTCGAAAAACGGCTTCCCCGCCCGCACGCTCAGGTCGTGAATGGTGCGGGCGGCCCAGGCTTTCCCGACCCCGGTCTCGCCCATCAGCAGGAGGGTCGTGCGCTCGCTCTGAGCCAGGAGCCCGATCTGCTGAGCCAGCTGGCGCATCCCCGTCGAGGAGCCGAGCGAGTCGGCGCCGAACCGGGGCGAGCCGCTGCGGATCAGGGCGTCCGCCACCCGGCGTTCGCGCCCTTCGGCGGCGCCGCGCTGCGCCAGCGTGAGGAGGAGGTCGAGGTCCGCGGCGGTATCGGCCACCCGGCTCGCGCCGGCCAGCAGTACCGCCGCGGCTTCGACTGGATCGGGACGGTCCCCGAACGCGATGACCGGCGCTTCGCGGGCGGCGAGTCGTCGGACCAGCTCGGGAACGCCCCGGGCCAGATGGATCGCCATACAGACGACGTCGGGGCGGGTCCGGTCCAGCGTGGCGACTCCGGTCTCGACGTTCAGCTCGCGGTGGACCTCGCACCCGGCCTGCTCGAA
Organism: Gemmatimonadales bacterium; assembly: GCA_036004545.1. Taxonomy (GTDB): domain Bacteria; phylum Gemmatimonadota; class Gemmatimonadetes; order Gemmatimonadales; family GWC2-71-9; genus JABFSM01. The sequence continues at coordinate 134 of DASYRI010000018.1, read as the reverse complement.
CCGCGCGCCGATGCTGCGGAGGAGGCTCGGATCGTCATGGAGAAGCAGGACGGAGTCGGTCATGGCCGTCAAAAATGTAGGCAGTGGGCACGACGCGCAATACAGCCGCCTCCCCTGCCTCAGTCACCGACGGT
>DASYRI010000017.1:0-11137 GCA_036004545.1 Gemmatimonadales bacterium | reverse complement strand
ACCGGGATGGTTGGGCCCACCGGGACGCGCTGCGACTGGCACACCCGAAGGCGCCGACCGTCGCGCATGATTTCGTCTTCCGGTACGCCACGCGGGGTTGGGACAGGGCTCTGGCCAACCCGGCCGGGGTAGATCCGGAAGTGATGCAGGTCATCGATGCGGTCCACGCGCTGCCCTACCAGGCGCCGGGGCTCGCGGCCCTGGCGATCGCACGGCATGGGCTCACTCGGGAAATGGTGCCGACCGGGCTGCTCACCCACGCCGTGGTATGGGATGCGCTGCTGGAGCGGATGCCGCTCGCCGCCATGATTCGGAATCTTGGCGTCATGAGCAAGGTGGGGCTCCTGGCGCCGATGAGCGACGCGGTGCGGACGGTCACCGATCGGCTGGGAAGCGAACATGCGCTTAGGGCGGCGCGGGTTCATCCGATCGCGCTGCTCGCGGCGCTCAAGACCTACGCCCAGGGTCACGGCATGAGGGGTAGTAATACCTGGCGAGCGGTACCGCAGGTGGTGGACGCCCTGGACCGGGCGTTTTATCTGGCGTTCCAGAATGCGCCTGCCACGGGAAAGCGGGTGATGCTGGCCCTCGACGTCTCCGGGTCCATGTCGGCGCGGGTGAACGGCATGCCGTATCTGGATTGCCGGGAGGCGTCGGCGGCAATGGCTCTGGTTACGGCGGCCAGCGAGCCGAGCCACATGTTCACGGCGTTCACGGCGGGGAGCCATCCATCCCGGTGGTCGCCGCGCCTGGGCAGTGGTCTGTCCACCCTGGCGATCTCGCCGCGCCAGCGGCTGGACGACGTGGTGCAGCGAGTCCGGAGCCTCGAGTTCGGAGGCACCGATTGCGCGCTGCCGATGCTGGAGGCGCGGAAGCACGGTTGGCCGATCGATCTGTTCGTGATCTACACCGACAACGAGACCTGGGCCGGCAGCGTGCACCCGTCCCAGGCGCTCCGGGAGTACCGGGAGCGGATCGGTATCCCGGCCAGGTTGGCGGTCGTCGCGATGGCGTCGAACGGATTCAGCATCGCGGACCCTGCCGATGCCGGGATGCTGGACGTGGTCGGCTTCGACTCGGCCGTGCCGCAAGTGATCGCGGACTTCGGGGCTGGAGTCTAGGTCCGGGGTCGGGGGGAGGTTTCGGGCGTCCTCTTGACGAGAGCCCCGGGATGGGGTCCATTCGCTCGGAGGTCCAGCCCCGGAGCACGATGCCGGTCTCCACCACCGCTTCACGGCTCATCTATGACGGCCTCAAGGCCACCGGCATCCGGATCGTGTCCGCCTTGCCGGAAACCTGGCTGGTCCATCTCATCCGGATGGCGGAAGAAGACCCGGAGATGACGCTGGTTCGCCTGGCCAAAGAGGAAGAAGGAGTCGGAATCTCGGCCGGGGCCCACTTGGCCGGGGTCAAGTCCGCGATGCTCATGCAGAACCACGGCTTCCTCGCCGCCGTGAACGGGATCGTCTCCTGCGCCCAGCTCTACCGCATCCCACTGTTGATGCTGATCAGCGACCGCGGCTCGTTCGGCGAGAGGGACCCCTGGCAGACCGAAGGCGGGGGGGTGACGGTGCATGTGCTCGAGGCGCTCCGGATTCCCTACGCCAGACTGGACGGCCCGGAGCAGGTAGACCGCCGGATCGCGAAGGCCCAGACCCTGGCGTACTCGGCCAGCCGGCCGGTGGCGCTCCTCCTGGGCCGCGATCTGATGTGGGAGGATTGATGCGGCGACTCGACGCGATACAGTCCGTATACGGCGAGCTGGAGCGCTGCGTCGTGGTGACGATCATGGGGGCCGTGGCGGCGGAGCTCCAGTCGCTGGGACACCGGCCCAATTTCTTTTACCTCCAGCACGCGATGGGCCTCGCCTCCTCGCTAGGATTGGGCATCGCGCTCTGCCGGCCCGAGCTCACGGTCGTGGTGCTCGACGGCGACGGCTCGCTGCTCATGAACCTGGGCGGGCTCACCACGCTGGCGCGCTACCGGCCGAGGAACCTGGTGCACGTGGTGTTCGACAACGAGAGCCTGCTGTCGGTCGGCGGGTTCCCGACCGCCACCTCGACCGGGAGCGACCTCGGGGCGATCGCTTCGGCCTCCGGGGTTCCCCGCACCGCCACGGTCCGAACTCTGGAGGACTTTCGCTCGGCGTTCACCGCGGCGCTCGCGGCCCACGACCTCACGACCCTGGTGGCGAAGGTCGAAGCGGTCGGCCCCTCGGCATTCGTCACCGATCTCGCCCTGCTCGAGAATCGCTACCAGTTTCAGCGCTACCTGCGCGACGCCCGGAAGAAGGAGTAGCTCATGTCGCTCCTGACCCAGCTGGTGGCCGAGCTGGACGCCGGCCGGCTCCGGATCGTGGATCTGACCCAGCCGCTCGGGCCGGAGACCCCGGTGATCGGGCTGCCGCCGCAGTTCGGCTCCTCGCCCGGCGTGACGATGGAGGTGATCTCCCGTTTCGACGAGAAGGGGCCGGCCTGGTACTGGAACACCATCCGCATGGGAGAACACACCGGCACCCACTTCGATGCGCCGATCCACTGGATCACCGGGAAGGATCTGCCCGACAACGCCTGCGACACGATTCCCCCGCGTCGCTTCGTGGGGCCGGCCTGTGTGATCGACGCGACGAAGGAGGTGGAGAAGGACCCCGACTATCTCCTCCTGCCGGATCACATCGTGGCCTGGGAAAAGGCTCACGGAAAGATCCCGCCCCGGAGCTGGGTGCTGCTCCGAACCGGCTGGAGCAGACGAACCGCGCCCGAAGCGTTCCTCAACGTGGGCGCGGATGGACCGCACAGCCCGGGGTTCCACCGGAGCGCCTCGGAGCTGCTGGCCCGGGATCGCGACGTACTGGGCGTGGGGGTCGAGACCGTGGGCACCGACGCCGGACAAGCCGGGCGCTTCGACCCGCCGTTTCCCAACCATACCACCATGCACGGTGCGGGGAAGTTCGGGCTCGCGAGTCTCCGAAACCTCGATCAGCTCCCGCCCACCGGCGCGATCGTGATCGCGGCGCCGCTCAAGCTTGTGGGCGGGAGCGGCAGTCCGCTCCGGGTGCTGGCGATCGTGGAAGGCTGAGGACAACCCAGAGCCTCATCTCGGCGCTGCCGCCGCCGAGCCCCCCCGTTCGAGCAGGTGGTGGAAGTCGGTGAGCTCGGAGAGGTTGAGGTCGGAAGCGAGGACGTAGCTGTACCCCGACGCGGTCCAGCGAACCAGGTGGTAGCCCTGCCGCGTGGTCGAGGTGGTTCCTCCCAGGGGGGTCGCGGTGGCGGGCCAGAGAAACAGATTGATCAGGTGCTCGCGGCGGCGGTACACCAGCGCCGCCACCGGCCGCCCCGCCAGGTAGTCCAGCCGCCCGCCCAGGAGCGGAAAGCCCCTCCCGGCGAAGTCGTACACCGGCGGGGAGAAGTCCAGCCGGCCGTTGAACCACGGTTTGACGGTGTGCTGGTCCGACGAGACCACATCGGTCAGATGGCCTGGCATGAGCGAGCGCACGTGGCTCGCCAGCACCTGGCCCGTCAGAGTTTCCAGGGCGGCGCGGCGTTGCCCGAGGGCCCAGCCTCCGAATCCGAAGGCCGCCAGAGAAGCGGCAAGGGCAAGCCAGCGCCAGGCGCCGCCCGGGGCCACTCGGGACGGGGTCGGGGCGAGGGCGGCGGCGTCACGGACCGCTGCCCGCACCCGCCGGCGAAGGCCTTCAGGCGTCTGAAGGCCCGGCAGCTCTTCCCGGATCGCGTCGCGGAGCCTGATCCGCGACGCGCGCAGCCTGGCGCATGCGGCACAAGCCTTGAGGTGCCCCGCAACCGCGCGGCTCTCTTCCGGAGCCAGCTCGCCATCCAGATAAGCGTCGAGCTGCCGCTCGAGCTCCGCATGGGTCATCTCAACGTCCCTCCGCTTCGCTCCCCAGCGCGGCGGCCAGCCTCCGGCGCGCGCGCGACAGCCGCGACATGACGGTACCCACCGGTACCCCGGTCACGTCGCTGATCTCCTTGTAGGACAGCTCCTCGAGCTCCCGCAGCACGATCACCTCCCGGTACTCCGGCCCCAGCCGGTCCAGCGCGCGGCGGAAGGCGTCCCGCGCCAACTCCCGATCCAGCGCCGCGCCGGGCTCGTCGCCCGATACCGCCTCGCTGTGCACCTCCTCATCGAACTCGGTGGCCAGGGCATCGGTCCGCAGCTTTTTGCTCAGCGAGTATGCCGCATTGCGCACGATGGCGAGCAGCCAGGCTCGCGCCTCCCGGCCCGGGTTTCCCCGAAACCCGGAGAAATGCCGGAGCGCGCGCAGCGAGGCCTCCTGCACGACGTCCTCCGCGTCCTGATCGTTGCGGGTCAGGTAGCGCGCCAGCGTCCAGGCGGGGTCCAGGTGCGGCAGCACGACCGCTTCGAATCGCTCGAGCTCGCTCGAATCCACCCCATCCTCAGGAGGTCGCGGGACGCCTTCAGGTGTGGACTCCTCTCCGGCCCGGTTTATTCCCGGTGGAATAATCCGGGGGCGCCGGGAGTCTCAGGAACCGAAGAGAACAATTCCAAACCCTGACATGAGGAAACCGCCCGATGCGTAACCTAGCAGCCGTCCTGTTCGCCGCCACCGGATCTGTCGCGAGCGTCCCCGACTCCGCCCCCAATCCCCCGGCCGCCGTGAGCGCCAGGCTGTCCGAGTGGAAGGTGCAGCTCTCGGAAGCCGCGGTCCGGGCGGGCACCGTCACCTTCACCATCACGAACGCCGGCAGCATCCCGCACGGCCTTGACATCGAAGGCCATGGAATCGAGAAGGAGATCGAGAAGATCGAGCCCGGTGCCGTGGCCACTCTTACCCTCGAGCTCAAACCGGGGAGCTACGAGGTCTATTGTCCGGTTGGCGGCGAGTCCCACAAAAAAATCGGCATGGCGACCCACCTCAAAGTCGTGGCCGGCTCCGCCGACGTCCCGGGCTACGGCCGCCCCACCGCGATCGCACCGGCTGAGCCGGGCGCCAGGGCCCGATGGATCCGGGTGACGGGGGGCGGGCCGGTGATTCAGATTCTTCCCGGTCCGTTTCCGTTCCCGGACAGTGCGGCGCCGATCCTCAAGGCGTTCGGCGACGAGCGCGAGGGTCTGGAGTCCCAGGCGCTGAACGGGCCCTACTCGAACAATGTGGCGCGGATCTCCGGCACCTTCACCGTCGCGGCGTGGGATAAGGGCGCCGTTCGGGACTCGGTGAATGGAGTGGCGGAGTTCGCGACCAAGGACGGCGCCCGCTGGCGGCTCGTGCTGGACCGGGTCCAGACGAAGGATGTGCCGCACCACCCCCGGTTCGGGGGAGTGATTCTCGGGCTGTACTATCACGGCAATACCGGCGTGCACACTCCGCTGGTGCCCACCATCAACAGCGCCGTGGCACTCTGGGCGGTCGGCCACCTCTATCGGAACGGGACGCTGGTGTCCGACAACGCGCAGGTCCACGTCATGCTGCTCTCCCGGACCCGCCGCGACAGCGACTTCGCGCTCGCCTGCTGGGATTGCTCGAAGCAGCCGATCGACGAGCTCCAGCTCCAGGTTCTCCCCGGGCCGGGCGAGCCGAAGTTCGATGCGCCCGGCGGGTTTCTCTTCGTCAACTGGGAGAAGTCGAGCTCCCGGACGCCGGCGAGGTAAGCGCCCCGCACTGGGGGGCGAGGTCCGGCCGGGCGGCGTCGGCCCCGGCCACGATCACGGCGACTGGCGCCTCGACCGCGAGGGGGCATGGCTGCGGCGCCGCCCCCGGGTCCGGCTGGCGTACCAGCGGTCACCGGGGCGCCGCCCCCCAAGCCGGCAAGCTTGTCTAGCTCGGTGCGGGCAGCGCCGAGGTCGCCCTCGACCGCCCGGATCATGTGGATGACCGCGGCGGGCTCCAGGACGATCTCCCGCTCCTTGGCCCTGGCGCGTGCCCGCTTGGTCCACGCTTCGACCCCGCGCACCACGACCAACCGCCGGTCGGCCATCATCCGGAGGGTAGTGCAAAGGGTCTCGACTGCTTCCGGATCGAACTGGGCTGCGCCCCGCTGATCGTAGTTGAAGTCCCGCACACAGGGGTCGACTACCCGGGCGAGGATCTCCGGGAGCAGGTCGTCCTTGAGGGCAACTCTTCGCCATGGAGGTAGATCGCCGGGGGGATCTCCCCCTTGCGGAGCGCCTTGAAGAAGTCGCCGAAGGAGCGGGAAGGCATGGCTGAAAAGGAACCGCGGAGAAGAGGGAAGCGCGAAGAGTGGCGCGAGATCTCAAAGACGACTCCCCCGGCGGTCCGGCCGCCGATACCGCGCCGGAAGGGGGAGCTCAAGCCTGGTCTGAAAGGGGTCGGCATCGGGCTCGGCGGGCTGACCGCGGCGGTCCCGGACTCGTGCGATCAGCGCGGGAAGGGGGAATTCCCGCGCACGATGGGGGGCCAGATCGAGGATCTCGTGGAAGTGGCTCCGGAGGGTCTCGACATCACCGTATCCCAGCTCTCGGGCGGCGCGCTCGAGGGTGAGCTCCTGGTGGAGCAGGAAGCTCGCAGCCAGCACCCTGACCGCGTGGAGAAACCGGAGGGGCGGGAGAAACCCGGCCTGCTGCGCGTGGCGCGCGAAAGTCTTCCGGGCCACCCCGGCCTCGTGCAGGAGGAGTTCCTCGGTGGCGCAGGGAAGGGGGCGGAGAATCGCCAGCGAGGCGAGGGCGCCGAGGAGGGGGTCGAGACCCCAGAACCGGGTGATCTGATCCGCCAAATCATGGAATCGCTCCCGGTTCACCGCGTGCTCGATCCGCTCCCGAAGGCTCACCACCGTCTCCTCCTCCGCCAGGGCGAGGCCGGAGATCACGAACCGGTGGGTGGTGCGGAGCAATAGGCCAAGAGTGTCGGCCGCACGGCGCTCGAGTAGGACGAAAATGCTGGTCCCCGACTCGGCTGGGACAGCATGGTCGAGCCATGAGACAGAACGCTCGGGTTCCGGCGCGAAATCATGCACGACGAGTCGCGGCTGGCCGCCGGAGAGGAGATCCGCCAGAGGTTGGGGACAGGCAACCAGACGGCGGCGGAACGGCGCCAGCGCGCCCGAGGCGAGCTGTTGAAGAGCAGGCGAGTGCAACGCGACAACGAACATCGGCCACAATCGGGGGGGAGGGACCCGGAAATCGGCGCTTGTTGCGCCGGTGCATGAGAACAACCTTTGCCGGGTCCACCCCCAGGGACGTCCCGTGCACCGACGATCGGGCGCCCTGCAAAGTTATCGCCGCGCGCCGGAGGCGCCAGCCGAAGGCCGCCCGCCGACCGGGACGCGGGCAGGGTGAGCCATGATTCCACTGCACATCCATCTCGAAGAGGGTTTCGCGAACGACGCGGTGGTCGTTCGGATCGGCGGCATCTCGGTCGCGGAACGAACCGGCGTCACGACGCGCACCCAGCTCGGCCTGGCAACCATCGTGGAAGAATCTGTCGAGCCGGCGCGGGTGACGGTCACGCTGGAGGTACCGACCCGCCGGACCGCCGTGGAGGTGACCGTTGACCCACGCGAGACCCCCTACATCGGCTGCTCCCTGGATGCCGCGGGGCAGCCGTCGTGCCGGCTCTCGCGGGAGATCCTGGGTTACGCCTGAGACAAAGCGCCCCGCGCAGTTAACCAGAACGAAGGAGGACACATGCCACATGAAAGGACGAATCCCGCACGGCCGTTTGCCGAAGATTTGGTCTCGAACGGGCTCGAGGAGATGATCGTGGCGATCGAGAGCGGCCGGCTTCCCGGGCAACTGGTGCAGCGGGTGGGGCTCCTCGCGAGCGGGCTCTACGCCTCCACCGACCCACTGGCGCCCCCGAGCCTGGTGGCGGAAACGCCGCTGTCGGAAGGCGTGGCAGGGGGGTGGCCGCGGGTCCGGTTGGGGGACGGCCTGGCGCGACGCGTCGCCGATCCGGCCACCGCCGCGCCGGCACCGAGTCCGATCGACTTCGCGCTGATGCGGGAGGAGCTCCGGCTCGACGTGGACGGGGCCTTCCCGCTGATGGTCGCGAGCGGGACCCTCTACCGCCATCTCACCACCCGGGTGCACTGGATCGCCAACCTCAGAGCGGTGGGCCCCGTCACCTGGGCGGGGACGATCTGGTACAAGGACGGGAACGCGGCTGCGCTGCCGCAGACCAACGTCTCGATCACCGCGCACCTCAACGCGTTCCCGACTCAACGGAGCGCCACGGTGACCTTCTCGGGTGGCGGCGCGCCCAACCGCGTGGTGGTGCTCAAGTACGTGTCGACCACCTCGCGGAGTTGCGAGTTCGAGTACGACACGGTGCAGGGGACCAACGCGGTCACCAGCTTCAACACCGCCACGCATCCCAATCGGCCCGCGGCGCTCCCGATCGAGAACCTGACCATCGAGCGGATCTATCGACGGGCGGGGATCCAGGCCACCGTCTCGCCGGGGTCGGGGACGATCCCGATCGCCGGGGCGGGCGTGGACCTCAAGTGGAGCGATGCGGAGATGCACGACGCGATGCAGACCGCGTGGTCGCACTTCGCGAACAAGCCGCAGTGGGCCGCCTGGGCCCTTTTCGCGGCGGAACACGAGACGGGGCCGAGCCTGGGCGGGATCATGTTCGATTCGTCCGGGACGACCCAGCGGCAGGGGTGCGCAATCTTCGAGAACTCTTTCATCAACACTCCGCCCCCGGGCGACCCCAACGCCGCGGCGGCCGTCGAGCGGATCAAGTTCTGGACCGCCGTGCATGAGATCGGCCACACCTTCAACCTGGCCCACTCGTGGCAGAAGTCGCTCGGCGTCCCCTGGATTCCGCTGCTCAATGATCCCGAGGCACGGAGCTTCATGAACTACCCGTACCGGGTAGCCGGCGGGGCGACCGCCTTCTTCGCCAACTTCGAGTATCGCTTCACCGACCAGGAGCTGCTCTTCCTCCGGCACGCGCCGGCGCGCCTAGTCGAACAGGGGAATGCTACCTGGTTCGATCACCATGGGTTTGAACAGGCCCACGTCGCGGCGGAGCCGTCGCTCACGATCACCGCGCGGGTCAATCGCGCCCGGCCCGAGTTCGAGTTCCTGGAGCCGGTGGTGATCGAGCTCAAGCTGAAGAATATCTCGACCGAGCCCCAGATCGTGGACCGGAACCTGCTTCGCGGGCTCGAGAACCTGACCGTCATCACCAAGAAGCAGGGCAGTCCGGCGCAGCAGTTTGCGCCCTTCGCGCACTACTGCTACCTCAACGGGCGCCAGGTGCTGACCCCGGGCGAGTCGGTCTGCCAATCGCTGTTCCTCTCGGTGGGGAACTCCGGCTGGCACCTCGCGGAACCGGGGCGCTACCTAGTGCAGGTGGCGCTGCATCGGGACAGTGGAGACCTCATCTCGGAGCCGCTGATGCTCCGGATCGCCCCGCCGACCGGATACAGCGAGGAGTACCTGGCGCAGGACTTCTTCACCGACGAGGTGGGCCGGGTGCTCAGCTTCGATGGGAGCCGGACGCTCGGCGAGGCCAACGATACGCTGCGTGACGTGGTCGGGCAGCTGCCCAGCCGCCGGGTCGCGACGCACGCGAAGATCGCCCTGGCCTGCCCGGAATCGTACCGCTTCAAGTCGCTCAGCATCGACTCCAGCGGCAAGAAGTCGATCGCCGACACCGCCGTCCAGCCGCGGGCCCTGGAGGAGCTGGCGGTCGTGCTGCGCGACAACGCCCTCGAGGCCGCGGAAACACTGGGCCACGTCGATACCAAGTACTACTCCGATCTCCTCGCCCAGCGTCTGGCCGACGCCGGCCAACACGCCGAAGCGGCAAAGGTGGAGTCGGCGGTGCTCGGTGCGTTCGAGAAGCGGAAGGTGCGGGCAGCGATCGTCTCGGACGTGAGGGGACGCCGCGACGCATACCAGAAGGGGAAGTCGGTCCGCGCGAACGCGGGGGAGTTGGAGTCGGAGGTGGGCTAGCGGTAGCGTGCCGGGGCGGGGAAGCCGGGGAGCGGCGCGGGTGGCCGGATTCCCCGGCTTCTCAGCCGGCTAGCCCCGGATGAAGCAGTTCACCTAGATCAGCGCGCAGAGCGTCTTCCCGTCCCGAATCGTTCAGCTGCGGATCATCCGCCCCACTTCGCTCCAACGCTTCTCGTGAACGGTGATGGACTCGTCCGCCTCCCGGGCCGGGGTCGCGGTGGCGGGGGGCGGCGGGCCGCCCTCGCAGGGACACCCGGACACCCCACCGGCCCCCGAGTCCAGGGGCCCGGGACTACGGCTGGGGGTGACCGACGGAGCCCGGGTGCCGAAGTACTCATCGATTGGGAACACTATCCATTGACAGTATATCCATCGCGGATATACATTGGCCGCATGACCCACGACCCAGCCGATCCTGGCGCCCTGCTGCCTCTCCCACCGGCCACCTTTCACATCCTGCTGGCCCTGGCCGCCGGCGACCGGCACGGCTACGGGATCATTCAGGACGTGGAGGCGCGCACCAGCGGCACGCTCCGCCTGAGTCCCGGAACGCTGTACCGGACCATTCAGCGCCTGCTCGAGCAGGGCTTGATCGCCGAGCCGAAGCGACGCGCGCACCCGCTGGACGACCCCCGCCGGCGCTACTACCGGATCACCCCGTTCGGCACGGCGGTGGCGCGGGCCGAAACCCGCCGGCTCACGCAGCTGGTCCGCCTCGCCAGGGGCGTAGGGTTCCTCACGCCGGAACCGACATGATCGGCCTGTACCGGCGGCTGCTGCATCTCTACCCCGCGTCGTTTCGCCGGGAGTACGGCGACGAGATGTGCGCCATCTTCGCCGAGCGAAGCGCCGGGGCGGGCGCGCTCGCCCGGGTCGGACTGTTGCTCGGTGCCGTGATGGACATCGTCGCCAACGCGATCGCGGTCCATTGGGACGTGCTGATTGAGGACCTGCGCTACACGCTGCGCTCCCTCAACCGTTCGCGCGGGTTCGCATTCGCCGCAATCGGCGTCGTCGCCATCGGCGTGGGGGCCAACACGGCCGCCTTCTCGGTGGCGGACTTTGTGCTGCTCCGGCCGCTGCCGTTTCCGGAGCCGAACACGCTGGTACGGCTGTGCTGGGGCCCGCGCACCGGCGGCGGCTGGGGCTGCATGAACCAGCTCTCGCCCGCCAACTATCGCGACTTCAAAGGTATGAGCACGTCGTTCCAGGACATGGGCGCGTTCACCGGAGG
>DASYRI010000016.1:0-5351 GCA_036004545.1 Gemmatimonadales bacterium | reverse complement strand
CACGGCCGTGACCCGCCCCTCGCTCGCCGTCCCGACGTTTCAGTTCCTGGGGGACCTGCCCGGAGGATCGAACCATGCCATCGCCCTTGGCGTGTCCGCCGATGGGAGGTTCGTGGTGGGCGAAAGCTCGTCCACCTTATCTGGGGTCATCGACTTGTTGCGGCCGAGCTCGAACCGGGAGGCGTTCCTCTGGGATGCCAACACCGGCGCCATGATGGCCCTGGGAGACGTCACCGGCGGCAGGTTCTCCTCGGTGGCGAAGGACGTCTCCGCGGACGGCAGGGTGGTGGTCGGCCACTCGGAGGATGCCTTCGATTCCCGGGCGGGAGTCGCGCGGACGGCCCCGTTCCGCTGGACGGCTACCGGCGGCATGGTCAAATTGAACGGCGCTACCATCGGCGCAATCGGCGGGTTTGCCGGAGCCTTCGCGGTCTCGAACGACGGATCGAAGGTCGTCGGCATCGTCGATTGGGCGGACCAGCAAACCTTCCAGGAATTCGTTCGGGCCTTCGTCTGGCAAGGCGGGAACGTGAAGTTCCTGAGCTACTTCCCGGCCGATAGCCTGCCGCCCCCGGCAGAGGACATCACCCTTCAAGCCATCTCCCCGAACGGCCTCACCATCGTCGGCACCCAGCTCGATATCATCTTCCGGATGCCCTTCTCGGCCGACGCCAATCTCCAGGAGAACCTTGGTCGCATCGGCACCGGCGGCATCAAGCCGACCGCGGTGGCGACGGACGGAAAGACCATCGTGGGGGGGTTCGTCCCTCAGGTCAACGTGTCCGGCGCGTTCCGCTGGCGGGAAGGCGACAATCCCAAGTACTTCGAGCTCCCGCCCAACGGCGCCGGCGCGACAGGCGTGTCGGCCGATGGGCGCATCGTGCTCGACCAGGCCGGCAGCCTGTACCTGGACGGCAAGGGGCCCTTCGACCTCCGCGAGATCCTCGCCGAGTCGGGGGTCATCGACCTGCGCAGCCTGGCGAGAGGCCTTTTCGATGCCAACGCGATCTCCGACAGCGGCATGGTCATCGTCGGGAGGGCGTTCACCGGCGGCAGGCATCAGGCCTGGCGCGCGCGGCTGACCGACTGCGACCTGAACGGGCTGCCGGATGAACTCGAGCGGAGGGCCTATCCCGACCGGGTTGCGAGCATATCGGCCAAGGGCAGCGAGCTGTTTGCCTCCGATGCGCGCGAGAGCCTCGGCTACGGGGACATGATCTCGACCTACGGCCGGCCCTGGCAGCCCGGTACGAACCGCGTGCCGGAGCTGAATCCCGATCAGCCGGCCGAGTTCCTGCGCGCCCTCGGCGGGCTCTCCACCTGCGTCGACGGCGCCATCGTGGCCTTCCTCGACGAGGCGCGCCGGTTCTTCTTCGGCAACCTGCTGCCGGCCGCGCGCGAGCTTCACGCTTTCGAGATGCTGCTCGGGAACGAGGCGCTCTCGGACGCCCTTGACCCGACCATCGGCTTGAAAGACATCGGCTTGGTGGACCTGGGCGACCACTTCGCCTTCAAGGGCGTGCGCGGGATCGATGACCTGATCGACGAGGAGCTGGCGCTCCTGCGCGGCCGCGAGCTGCCCGGCGAGCCCGCGGACTGGGTCGAGGAAAGCATCTACTATCCCGAGTACAAGAACCCGGCCAACGCGGCCGATACGCGCAGGGCGGCCGTTTACAACCGCCTGCCGCCCAACGCCGACGGCTTCGAGGAGAACGCGGTGGCCTACCGCTCGAACTACGGGGAGGTCGCGAGCAACTTCGAGGCCGCGGAGAAGTTCCCGCAGGGTCACGGCGACGCCTACGGCCACTACCTGACCGCGATGGCGGCCGGGATCCGGCTCCTGAGCACCGGGACCGAGGGCATCCCTGCCGAGTTCATGGACGACCTGCTCGCGGACGTCGCCGGCGACGATGGGTCTCTGGAAGCCGTGCGGGAACTGAGCCAGGCCGCCGTGGCCCGGGCGGAGGCGGCCGGCCACGTCGCCGAGCTGCTCTTCCGCCGCGACTACTTCGAAGACCCGGTCGACCCGCGGGCGGAGCTGCTGTTCGCCGATCCGGACGGCGAGCGCGCCTGGTCCATGGCCGACTGGGCCCGCCGCGGCGCCATGGGCGCCTATCTCGACTGGGCCGTGGTCAACCACCTGGCGCCGGCGGACGAGGCGCGACCGGTGAACCGGGCCGGGCTCCCGGAGCTCAACGAACTCGCGGCATCGGCGGGGGCGCTCCAGGAGCGCCTCGACACCGCGGGCGCGGGCCTCGACCCCCTCGGGCTGGTCCAGAACGTGGTACCCTTCGGCATCGACGCGAGCGGCCTCGAGCCCGGATCGGGGCGCTCCCACTACCAGCAGGTCCGCGAGGCCGCCAAGCGCGCTCTCGAGAACGCCGCCAAGGCCTTCGAGAACGCCAACCAGGCAAGCCAGCGGCTCCGCAACTCCGGCAACAGCTTCGAGGAGTTCGCGGACAAGCTCGAGGACACCAAGGTCGACTTCGACCAGCAGCTCATCGAGATCTTCGGCCTGGCCTCGCCCGATGACCCGGCGAACAACGACGATGATCCCGATGACCGGACCTCGGACTTCGAGGAGAGCCAGTCGCTGCCGGACCTGGTGAGCTTCTTCCTCAGCGAGGAGGACCTCGCCGGCCTCGGGATGCGGCCCCGGCTGGCGCCCGGCGAGGTGCAGATCGCGCTGTCGGAGCTGAAGATCGCGGCGCTGCGCCTCGAGCAGGCCGAGCTGGCGATCGACGACGTGGTCGCTCAGGTCCAGAGCCAGCTCGAGCGCATCGACAAGGTGGTCGACGCCTCCCAGGAGCGGCGGAAGATCATCGACAGGGCCTGCGATGAGCAGTTCGACGTGGTGGACCGCATGCAAGCCCTGCAGCGGCGAAGGAGCTGGGTCAGTCTGGGAGGCAAGATCGGCGCCGGGCTCGCCGGCCTCAGCGGGGAAAACGGGAACCCTGCCGGATTGATCGGCGCCTTGTCCGACGGCGTGAACCTGATCTGGGATGAGGTCGGAGACAACGAGTTCGACATCGAGAAGGAGAAGGTCCGCATCCAGTGCCAGAAGGAAGCGGACATGCAGTACCTGGAGGCCGAGCTGAACATCGACGCCGAGCGCCGCCAGCTGAAGAGCCTCATGCGTCAGATCCCGCAGCGCATCGTCGACCGCTCCATCCAGCAGGAGCTCGTCCAGCAGGCGGCGGGGCGCCTACGCCAGGCCGCCGCCCGCGGGCAATTGATCCTCGAGAAGAAGCTGCGCCTGGTGGCCCGGACCGAGGGCGGGTTACTCCGGCAGCGCTGGCAGGACCTGTCGTTCCGGATCTTCCGCAACGCCTCGCTGAAGAACTACCGCGCCCTGTTCGACCTCGCGGCGCGCTACGTGCTGCTCGCCGGGCGGGCCTTCGCGTACGAGTTCGACAAGCGCTCGGATGGAGACGATATCCTCGCGGGGATCTACCGCGAGCGCCGCCTGGGCAGAGAGGGCGGCGCGGGCGGCGGCCTGCAGGCGGTCCTGGCGCGCCTCGACGCCAACGCCGAGGTGGAGGGCTTCAACCGGCCCTTCGAGGCCAACGACGACCGCGGCTTCAGCTTCCGCACCCTCTTCCTCGGGATCGACAACCAGGAGCCGTTCCCCAAACCCGATCTGCGGTTCCGCGCCTTCCTCGAGCAGAGCATCGTCGAACGCCTCGAGGACCTGAGCGAGATCCAGGACCTCGCGCAGGTGTCTGTGGAGCGCGACTACGGCCCGGCGATCGTCATCCCGTTCTCGACCGAGGTCGACGCCGGCCGGAACTTCTTCGGGAAGGGCCCGGATTTGCCCTTCGGCAACGCCAACTTCTCCCTCACGCGCAACATCAAGATCCGGAACTTCGCCATCCGGCTCGACGGAGTCGATCCGAGCCCCCTGGGGGCGGACCCGCAGTCGGGCATCGTGTTCGTCTACCTCCTCCCGGCCGGCGACTCGGTGCTCCGCGAGAACACCAACAAACCTCGCATCGAGGATGAGCTGGTGACGCAGTGGGGCGTGATCGACCAGTTCCTGCCTCCGCCGGCGCCGATCGGCGACCTGCGGGACCTCGCCAAGCGCAGCTTCAACCCCTGGCGCTCGACGGCGCAATCCGGGGGCAACTTCCTGAACGTGATCAAGCGCCAGCGGGACGCCGAGGCCCAGATCGAGCTCGGCCAGCCGCTCCGCTTCAACACCAACCTCGCCGGGCGCTCCGCCTGGAACACGCGATGGCTGCTGGTCATTCCCGGCAGCCAGTGGACGAGCAGCGGTGACCCGGTGGCGATCCGCGGCAAGCTCCTCCAGTTCATCTACGGCCGCGAAGCCAAGCCCGCCGACGGGCGTGGGATCACGGACATCCGTTTGATCATCCAGGGGTACACGCACTGAGGAGGGAGGCCACCATGCGGCCCGCTCGGCACTTCGTGCTTTGGCTCTGCCTCGCAGGGAGCACACCCTGGCTCCCGGCCATCGACAAGAACGGCGTCGCCCCGCAGGCGATCTCGCTCCCCTCCGGCCCGGGGTCGATCCAGGGCCTGGGGGAGTCCTTCCAGCCGCAGCTCAACAACGGCAGCGGGTCGACCGCAGTGAAGCTGGCGCTGCCGCGCGGGCCGGGGGGCATCACCCCGGATCTCTCGCTTACCTACAACTCCGGCGCCGGGAACTCGAGCCTCGGGCTGGGCTGGTCGCTCTCGGGCATGCTCTCGGTGCGCCGTTCCACCGACCGCGGCGTCCCCTACTACGTGGACGGCCCCGACGGGCTCGACAACGACTTCGACGGCCGGGTCGACAACCCCGAGGAGCTCGACACCTTCACCGGCGCGAGCGGCGAGGAGCTGGTGACGCTCGCCGGCGGCACCTTCCGGGCGGAGAACGAGGGCGCCTTCCTGCGGTACACCCGCAGCGGCGCGGGCTGGGAGGCCCAGAGCCGCGACGGGCGCCGCTACCTCTTCGGCCAGAGCGCCCAGGCCCGGATCGAGGACTCGGGCCGGGTCTTCGAGTGGTGCCTCGAGCGGGTGCTCGACCCCAACGGCAACACCATCGACTACGAGTACCTGAGCGATCCCGCCTCCGCGACCCAGAAGCACCTCCGGCGCCTGCGCTGGGGGAGCGCGGACAGCTACCTCGCCGTGGTCCTCCGCTACGAGGCCGGGCGCCCCGACGTGGTGACGAGCTACCGCTCGGGCTTCAAGATCGAGACCAGCCTGCGCCTGAGCGCGATCGAGGTCATCTCCCACGGCCTCCCGGCTCCCTCCGGAGCGCTGCGGGCCGACCTCGACGGGGACGGCGCCCTCGACGCCCTGGTACGCCGCTATCGCCTGGAGTATAAGGCCGGCGCCCACCTCTC